>JAZOLH010000015.1:0-3774 GCA_045652815.1 Clostridia bacterium | reverse complement strand
GTCCTTAATATAGGATTTCGGGGTGGTGTAGAGTTTTACGGGGCGGGGGATACCGGCATAGTTGAAAAAGTCAAAGTTTGGATAGTTTTGCTTTTTGGGTTTAATGCCGGGCATATCGGGGATGAGCCCCGTTAACATATTGCCGCCTTTTTCGCTACCCACGGGGAGAGTGGAGAAGTCGATGCGGTTATCCACGGCTACGGTTAAGAGGTTTTCGCCTGCAATGACGTGCTTTGAAACATCGGCTTCAAAGGGCAGAAAGCCGCCTTTATGCTCGGTGACAAACTGACCGTTGATATACACCTTGGCAAAATGGGTCACAGCGCCAAAGCGGAGAACCAAACGCTCGTTTTTCAGGGCGGTGGGGAGAGAAAAACTGCGCTGATAGACAACCCAGCCATAATGGTCGCGGAAATATTCCCCCTCTTTCTGGTCGTTATAGGAAGCGGGGACAGCGATGGTCATTGGCTCTTTTAAGGGGAAATCGGACAAGAGTTCAGGGGGTAAATCTTCACCCACCAAGGCAAAATCCCAAATGCCGCAAAGGTCAATCAGGGTTCGGGAAGAGGTTAAACGGGGGTATAACATAGAAACATCCTTTCTTAACGTTTATGATGATTTTCAATGACTTCTCGGTTGGCTTCAATCTGTCGTTTGGACAGAGGATACCAAAAGATTAAAATGATGGCCACAATGAAGTAACAAATGGCGGGGACTAAGGTGGAAAAGCTGTAAATTCGCTCGGTGACAGCGGCGGGCTGGACCACGTTTTCCGTGGAGGTGACGTAGCCGATAAAAGACAGGGCATAGCCGCCCAAACCGCCTGCCAAAGCTTGCCCGATTTTACGGGCGAAGGAATATACGGCGTAAATGGTGCCGTCGTCACGGCGGCTTGTGGCGGCTTCCTGTGCATCGATGACGTGGGTGATGAAGGCCCAAATCATCAGGTTGAAAAGACCTGCACCCAAGTTACCAAACACCAGGAACAAGCAGAATAGCCAAGGGTTTTTCAGGCGGAGAACAAAGAGCAGAAAAAAGATGACAGAGGCGAATAAAACCGCAACACCCGAGGCCTCTTTTTTGCCGAATTTTTTGGCGATGGTGGTGGCAAAGGGGGCGAGAATCAGAGTGCACGCTGTTTGCAGAAGACCTGCTACACTCATGGCTTCCTTGCTTTTAAAGTAATCCATAAACAGGTAAAGGTTCATGGTAGCAGAAAGCAGGGAGGACAAAAGGAGGACGATCGCGGCGGCGATGATGGCCCAAAGAGCCCGGTTTTTCGTCAGAGAAGACAGGGTGGGGAGAAGCCCCTCGCGTTTTTGGGTTGTGGGCAAAATTTTCACTCGTTCCTGCGTCAGCGAGTAGCAAAGGAAATAACAGATGAGAGCCAAGATGCCAAAGAAGATAACGATGGGCAGGAAACGCTCGCCGATGATGAGCTGGTTGCCGGCAGAGTCGTAAGTATAAATCACCATAGGAACGCCTGCGCCCACGATAACGCCTGCGATAGCGGCGCCGATGGAACGGAAGGTGGAAAGGGAAGTACGCTCGATGGGATCTTCGGTTAAAGCGGAAGCCATAGAGCCATAGGGGATATTGATGGCGGTGTAACAAACGCTGCCCCAAAGCAGATAGGTGACATAAATATAGACGAGTTTAGCGCCATAGGAAAAGTTTTTGACGGCGGGGATGAACATTAAAATCCCCGATAAAACAACGGGGATTGCCATACGGCGAATCCAAGGACGGAAACGACCGTTTTTGGAGATTTTTGCGGTATCCACAATGCGACCCATGGTCACATCGGTCACGGCGTCGAGTAGGCGGGCAACCAAAAATAAAGTACCCACAACGCCGCCTTCGATACCCAATACTTTGGTATAGAAAACCATTAAAAACGAACTGGCTAAAATGAAGAAAAAATCGTTTCCCAAATCGCCAAACATATACCCTAATTTATCAGAAAGACCAAACTTTTTCATGAAACACACTCCTTTATCCGATAGTTTGTCCCGTTGGGTAATTTTATACTAATTTTTTATGATTTTTTTCGGGAATTTGGGCGTTAAATTCCTTGACCTTATGGGCAAATTATGATACAATATAAATTGCAGAAATTTGTTATAGTTATTCTGATTTTATGTATACTAAATATGCGGCTCACAAGAGAAAGGAGTTACACCATGGATAAGGAAAAAATTATTACCAAAATTTGTGACAGCGGTATTGTTGCCGTAGTTCGTGCAACAGATGCTGATCAGGCAATGAAGATTGCAGACGCTTGTATTGAAGGTGGCGTTCCTGCTATCGAACTGACTTTCACCGTGCCCGGCGCACATCACGTTATCGAAGAACTGGCAAAACGCTATTCTCCCGATGAAATCATTTTAGGTGCAGGTACTGTTATGGACCCCGAAACTGCAAGAATTGCAATTCTCTCCGGTGCACAGTATGTGGTTAGCCCCTATTTAAACTTAGAACTGATTAAACTTTGTAACCGTTATCGCGTGGCTTGCATGCCCGGCGTTATGAGCATTAAAGAATGCGTTGAAGCCATGGAAGCAGGCGCTGATATTTTAAAACTGTTCCCCGGCGAAATCGGTGGACCGAAAATGATCAAGGCGGTTAAAGGCCCCATCCCCTATGCTAAAATGATGCCCACCGGCGGTGTTGACGTTAACAACGTTGGCGAATGGATTAAAGCAGGTGCTGTTGCAGTTGGTGCCGGCTCTGCTCTGACCGCAGGTGCTAAAACCGGTGACTATGCAGCTATCACTGCAACCGGTCGCGAATTCGTAAAACGCATTAAAGAAGCTAGAGGTCAGTAATTTCTATTTTGACACTTTAGAAAAATCTTATTACAATATTTTGGAGGCATACGATTATGGCAAAAGTTGTTACTTTCGGTGAACTGATGTTAAGACTCGCACCGAACGGCTATTACAGATTCTTTCAGAACGATCAGATGCAGGCTACTTTTGGTGGCGGCGAAGCAAACGTTGCAGTATCACTTGCAAACTACGGTGTAGACGTTGCTTATGTAACCAAACTGCCTAAGCATGCAATCGGTCAGGCGGCTGTTGACAGTCTGCGTTATTTCGGCGTTGACACATCTATGATCACCCGTGGCGGTGACAGAGTTGGCATTTACTTCCTGGAAAAAGGTGCTTCTCAGCGTGGCTCTGTTTGCATCTACGACAGAAAGTATTCTGCTATTCAGCAGGCAACCAAAGAAGACTTCGATTGGGACAAAATTTTCGATGGTGCTGAATGGTTCCACTTTACCGGTATCACTCCCGCACTGGGCGAAAATGTTGTTGAAATCTGCAGAGAAGCTTGTAAAGCGGCTAAAGCTAAAGGCGTTAAAATTTCCTGCGACTTAAACTATCGTGGTAAACTCTGGACAAGAGACGAAGCAAGAAAAGCTATGACCGACCTCTGCCAGTATGTTGATGTTTGCATTTCCAACGAAGAAGATGCAAAAGACGTTTTCGGCATTGAAGCTGAAGGCACCGACATCTATGGCGGTAAATTAAACCACGAAGGTTATAAGAGTGTTGCAAAACAGCTGGCTGACAAGTTCGGCTTTGAAAAAGTTGCAATCACCTTAAGAACTTCCATTTCTGCAAGTGATAACGACTGGGCGGCGATGCTCTACGATGGTGAAGATTATCACTTCTCCAAGTCCTATCATGTGCACATCGTTGGCCGTGTTGGCGGCGGCGGCTCTTTTGGTGGCGGGTTGCTGTACGCTCTGCTTTCCGGCGCATCTTC
>JAZOLH010000014.1:0-2438 GCA_045652815.1 Clostridia bacterium | reverse complement strand
GTGTTCTTTTTTATTCTTGAATTAAAAGCTATTGGAGATTCGAACTCAGGGTGAGCAAGCACCGTTTAGAAAAACAGTCCGGTGGACTGTTTTTCAGGTGGTTGGTGTGCAGGCGGGTACTGAAAAGCAAAGCTTTTCGGTCGCCAAGCAGTCAAGACGCCAAAGGCGGATGTATCTCCGATGGCTCACCACGTCAGAGTAAGCGACAAATCGTTTACTCTGATTTTTTTGCAAAAAATCAGAGCTCACCCGTGTCGCTACTCTTCCTTTTTCGTAAAAAGGCACGCTCGGCTTACCTGTTCGTTTGTAAACGCACTCACGACGGCTCGCTGTCGCTACCACCTTTTTACGAGTACGCCTTCGGCATAGTTGCATCTAAACTATTCGGCTCTTCCAAAACAAAAAGAACCATCCAAACGGATGGTTCTTTTTTCATTCTCCTCCACTTTCAAACAAAAAGGCATTCGCAGATTGCGAATGCCTTTCATTTTTACTGTTAATTCTGCGGATGTGCTTCGTACCACTTAGCATTAAGTCTTGCCGCTAATTCCTGAGGAGGAAGCATATTTGTGCATGTTCTGCCCGCAAAATCATAGAACACTTCGCGAACGCGGAGCGCCAGCGCATTGTTACCGTTAATATCAGATTCGTTCAAACCTAAGGATACGTGCGCGCCCTGAGAATGAGACTGACCGCCGGTTTTGGAATAACCAAAGCAACCATCGGGCTTTTTGAACTTAGCAAGTTCTTTGGTCAGCACGCGAATCAAATCAGGCGTGATTTCCTTTAAGGTCGCATCAACGCTTGCAGGCAGTGCCACACCTGCCGCCGCATAACTGTTTCTCGCACCCTGCATACCAACAGGCAGGTTAATCAACTGTGCCATATCGCCGGGGGCCTGATGGCTTGCTAATTCCAGTGCGTTTTCAAACAGTTTGTCAACATGAGGATACGGAATACTGTTTGCACCAAAGGCCCACAGCGCCTTTAATGTACCGGACATTGTATCATAGGAAAGACCCTCGCCCAACATACCTGTTCTGGGGTTAACTTTCGCTGCAATATATTCCGCTGTCCGTCTTTTATAGCCAGCGTTAACAATAAAGCCCGAATTAGACTCAAGATTGTGACAAGTACCCCAAACGCCACCGTCACTCCAGTTTTGTCTGTCTAGATAGGATTTCCAGTCTTCCCAAGACCCTAAGGAACCGGTCAGAGTACCATCACTTGCCATCAGAATTTGCAGCAGCTGAGAGAACCTCTGTTGAGCCACCGCTATGAGTCGGAGGAACATTGCTCACGCCTGTGTTAACAAAGTCAGTTGCCTCAAAGTCTTCATAGAGATAGCAGTTTGTTGCCGCAAACGCAGAAATACCCATAACGCTCATCAGCATTACGGTTACAATCAGCATTGCGACTGTCTTTTTCAGAATTTTCATACCTTCAACCCTTCCCTTTGGTCCATATTCTATATAATTATATCATTTTTATATAAAAGTGTCAAGGAATTTATAGCTTCTATTTAAAAATTTATTACAAATTTCCCAAACCGCCACCGGCTTTTGCACGCTTTAACAAAGTGGCTGTTGAAATAGGCGAAACGAATACGCGACTTTTCTTGTCAATTTCAGTGATAATAAAGGATTTCGGCAGGTCATCAGACACATTCACAACGAAGCCTTCATCCTCCGCTACCGCAAGAAATTCACGGGTGATACCCGAGGTACTGGTCACGTCTAGATCTAAAATTGCAATCACATCAGACAGGTTAACAACCACGTCTGAACCTAAATGTAAAAACATAATTTTCCTCTTTTCTCACTTAACAGGCGTCGCCTTTCCCTTCTCCACTGCGAACACTTGCCCTTTTGCCGCGAGACCTTCTAAATCCGTGCAAGTGATAAACACCTGCTTGTCGGGGATTTTACCCGCCAGATAGGCCCTGCGGGTGGGGTCTAATTCGCTCATAATATCATCCAGCAGCAAAACGGGATATTCGCCATATTCAGCAAAGAGCATATCTGCCTGCGCCAGTTTCAGTGATAGCACAGCACTTCTCTGCTGTCCCTGTGAGCCAAATACTTTGGCCTCTTTATCGTTGATATAAATTTCAAAATCTTCTCTGTGGGGACCGTAGAGCGTACACCCCTGCTCGATTTCACGGTCTAAATTTTCTTCCAGTTTGTCTAAAAACGCCTGTTTATCGGTAAAACGGGGACGATAGATAATCTTCAGTTGTTCGCCCGAGGCTTCGAAATGGTTTTTCTGCGCCAAAACATCCAGTTTTTCCATAAATTCGGCACGATAACGCATCAGTTCCATACCGTAATCCACCAGTTTTTCATTCCAGGCAAACATCGTATCTCGCAGACCCTGATTGCCCATTCGGATGCGTTTAATCAGTTTATTGCGCTGTTCCAGCGTTCTGTGATAGCGAC
>JAZOLH010000013.1:0-2577 GCA_045652815.1 Clostridia bacterium | reverse complement strand
GGCAGAATTCTGCCTGACCCCCTGCGACCCCGAATTCCCCGCTCGTGCTAAGGCAAACGGCGGCGGTTTTATCATCGGCGGCGTGAACTATGGTCAGGGCTCTTCCCGTCAACATGCGGCGCTGGCACCTCTTTGCCTCGGCATCCGCGCAGTGCTGGCTAAATCCTTTGCCCGCATCCATATGGCAAACCTGATTAACTCCGGTATTTTGCCTCTGGTTTTCAAAAACGAAGCCGATTATGACGACATTGATATGGGCGATGAACTGGCTATCGAAAACGCTCCCAAACAGATTGCGGCAGGGGAAGAAATTCTTGTGAAAAACTTGACAAAGGGTAGCACCTATGTTACAATCTTAACTGCGTCTGACCGCCAGAAAGAAATGCTTTATGCAGGCGGTTTAATCAACTTTATCAAGATGCAAAATCAGTAAAAATTCCCTCTTTAAAAAGGAGTTGTAAAACATGGCAGAAACAATTCAAACCGCTTCCGCTCGTTTTGCCGAAATTATCGAAAAACAGCTTAAGCGCATCGAAAATATGAAAGCGCAAAAAGATTTTATCGACTATGCCAAACTGGATACCATCATCATCGGTATCTGTGGCGGCGACGGTATCGGTCCTGCGATTACCAAAGCGGCGCAGCATATCTTGGAATACCTTTTAAAAGACGAAGTGGCAAAAGGCAAGGTTGAGTTCCGTGAAATCGACGGTCTCACCATTGAAAACCGTGTTGCCGCAGGCAAAGCCATTCCCGACGACGTTCTGGAAGAATTAAAGGCCTGCCACGTTATTTTAAAAGGCCCCACCACCACACCTCGTGCCGGCGATCCCTGGCCCAACATCGAAAGTGCCAACGTTGCTATGCGTAAGGAACTGGACCTGTTTGCCAACGTGCGCCCCGTTAAAGTGCCCGAAGAAGGCATCGACTGGATTTTCTTCCGTGAAAATACCGAAGGTGGCTATGCACTGGGCAGTCAGGGTATTCACTTTAATGATGACCTCGCCATTGACTTTACCGTTACCACAAAAGAAGGCTCCGAGCGTATTGCCCGTGCCGCTTTTGACTATGCGAAAAAGAACGGTAAAACCCGTGTAACCGCTGTTACCAAGGCAAACGTTATCAAAACAACAGACGGTAAATTCTTAAACATCTGCAAAGAAATTGCAAAAGAATATCCCGACATCGAAATGGATGACTGGTACATTGATATTATGACCGCCAAACTGGTTGACAAAAAAAGAAGAACACAGTTCCAGGTTGTTGTTCTGCCCAACCTCTATGGCGATATCATCACCGATGAAGCCGCAGAATTTCAGGGCGGCGTTGGTACCGCAGGTAGCGCAAACCTGGGTAAACGCTACGCTATGTTTGAAGCCATCCACGGTTCTGCACCCCGTATGGTAGCAGAAGGTCGCGATAAATATGCCGATCCCTGCAGCATCATCCGTGCGGCTGTTATGCTCTTAAATCACATTGGTTACAACGCAGAAGCAGATAAACTGGAAAAAGCACTGGATATTTGTATGTATCAGGAAAAGAAACTGGTAATCACCGGTCGCGATACCGGTGCCACCGGCGAAGAATTTGCCGAATATGTGATGGAAACCATCGCTTCTTTATAATCAGAATCGGCAGAAAAGGAAGTAGCAGTATGAAAGACAACAAAAGGGAAGTTCCAATTGTAGTCGTTAAGCGCCTGCCCCGTTATTATCGTTATCTGAGCGAACTGTTAAAGCAGGGAATCACCCGTATTTCCTCCGGCGACCTCAGTGAAAAAATGGGTGTCACCGCATCGCAAATCCGTCAGGACTTTAACTGTTTCGGCGGTTTCGGTCAGCAGGGCTATGGTTACAACGTTGAAAATTTAAGAGCGGAATTTGCCGATATTTTAGGTCTTTCTCAGGGCTATAAGACCATTTTGATTGGTGCAGGTAACTTAGGTCACGCGCTGGCAAACCATTCAAACTTTGCAAAGCGTGGATTTTCACTCATCGGCATCTTTGATGCAAGCCCCGATTTAGTGGGTACTGTCATCAATGGTGTCAGCGTGCATCACACCGATGATCTGGAAAGTTTCTGCACGGAGAACAAGGTGGATATTGCCATTTTGGCATTGCCTAAATCCGCTATTGATGCGGTGATCCCCCGCCTTGTTAAACTGAAAATCAAAGGTCTTTGGAACTTTTCTTACACGGATATCGCTGTGCCCGACGACGTTGCTGTTGAAAACGTTCACTTAAGCGACGGTTTGATGACTCTGGCGTATAAAGTAACACAACTTAACAATGATAAAAAGGATGCGTAAAGCATCCTTTTCTATGCGCCCGTAGCTCAGTGGATAGAGCGCCGGCCTCCGGGGCCGGGTGCGGCAGTTCGACTCTGCCCAGGCGCACCATACAGTATATAGACACGAACCAATTACGGTTCGTGTTTTTTATTTATAAAAAACCCTTCCCACATAAAAACATTGTGCCGCGATTAAATCAAATTTACATTACTTGCTCAAGCAGTTTTTCCGCTGCTATATATGAATAACATTACCAAAGAATCCGTCCAAAAGCTTATTGTCAGAAT
>JAZOLH010000012.1:0-53607 GCA_045652815.1 Clostridia bacterium | reverse complement strand
TGCCTCACATCTTAATATCCGGTGATTATGGCAGAGAGGTCCCACCCGTTCCCATCCCGAACACGGTAGTTAAGCTCTCTAGCGTTGACAATACTTGGTGGGCGACCGCCCGGGAAGATAGATCATCGCCGGAACAAACAGCAGGACTTATGTCCTGCTGTTTTTTTGTTTACATAGAAAAGACCGAGGGTTTTACCTCGGTCTTTTTCATTTACTAAAACTTTTTTTCTGCAAACGCTGTCGGCTTTGGGCGAAAGTCTGTCGCATTTAGGGGGATGCCGCAAAACCCTCGGGGATGGGGAATTTGTGTGTCGAACATTGCGATATTTAATGCTGGATTTTTTCTAAAATATACTATATAATGTATATGTAAGGAATGAAAGTAACTAAATATTGTAAAGGGGAAAGAAACGAAATGAGAGATTTTTTAACCACCGTTCACGTGGAGAACGAAGAGGAAGGTAAGTGTTTTGACCTGGATTATTACATCCTCTCAAAAGAAAAAACCATTGAGGGAGAAGCCGCTCTCCGCTTTGGCGTAGAGATTTATAAACGGGCGAGACGATTAGATGGCAGGCCCTACATTGAATACCGCAAGTTATTCGATTTGTTTGGCACAGAGGGCGAGGCGCGGGAGTTTTTATATCTCTTGGCTCGCAATTCTGTGACGCCCATTGCTATGAAAGACATTGCCGAAGATGTGCTGGGCATCACCGAATTTGTCAGCGAGTTTGATTTGAAAACGCTGGCTGTATAACATGGAGTAAGGCTTTGTGTCAAGCGTAGCGCGGACAGAAAGCGCTTAATCCAGTCGTTCTTTTTGTTAAGACGAGCGTAGCGAGAATTCAAAAAGAACTTCCACTATACATTTGTCCTTAACAAAAAGGGGACTTCACCTCATCCGTCGCCTATGGCGACACCTTCCCCTCAAGGGGAAGCCCTTTTTACCATCGAAGGCATCTACCCTTACGAATAGGCAAGAAAAAAGACTGTAACGAGTGTTACAGTCTTTTTCTATTATGCTTCTATTTGTTTTCCGTCCTTCTTTGCCCGATGAAGTATATACACCGAGAGATATTCACCGAGAACAGTTACGGTTAAGATAATTGTGATAATAGAGCCGGTGAAACTGCCGATTGTAAACGTAAACGCACCGGCCACAGCCAGACAGAAGGTACCCAAAAGACTCACGCCATAGGTAAACACAGAGGACATTGTGTTGCCGCAGACCATATAAGAACTTCGGTTTGCCTCGGGATACACTTCAAACATATAACCGAAGCTGGCAAAACCGTAAGCCGAGAAGCCCATCGCCGAAATGAAAACGGATATGGCGGCAACCGTCTGTGCGTTATCCGGTGTGGCAAATATGTAGGGAATAAAGGAAGAGCCAATCAGAAGAACGGAAATCATCAAAACGCGGCGCATACCGAGTTTGGTACTGACTCTGCCCCAAATGGGAGCCATGATGGATTCAATAATCAAGTCACCAACAGTTAAGATGGACAGGAAACTAACGGTCAGACCCAATCTTTGAATCTGATACACACCCATTACAACACCTGTGAAGTTATGGGCAAAGGTGAAGACGAAGTTATAACAAAGGAAACGACGGATTTTAGGGCTTGCAAACATCTCTTTTGCGGTGGCTAAAATGTTCACCTTCTGCTTTTTCTCTTCGTGGGGAACGGGTGGCTCTTTAATAAAGAAAATGGATGTGAGAGCAAAAACAACCATAATTAAAGCGAGAACACCAAAGGTGAGGTAGGCAAAGCCCTCGCGCTCACCTACAAAGGTGCTGGTGACAATGGCGGCCACAAGGTAGGAAAGCATACGCCCTACATTATAGATACCGTCTTTGGCGCCAAAATATTTACCCACGCCGCCGCCCCACTTGGCGCAATCCATAAACCAGATTTGCTGCAAAGGGTTGTAAAAATTGGTGGCCACGGAGGTTAAAAAGTAAATCACCGCGATTAAAACAGCCGCTGTCATATTTCTGCCGATGATAAAGGGCAGGCAGAAGGCAAAGGCCATCACGGGGCGGGACAAAAGGCGCATCAGAAAGATAAAGGGTTTTTTATGGGTGCGGTTGCCGGTTAGCGAGGGGATAAAAAGCTGCAAAAGTCCTGCGGCAGAAGCCAAAGATGCCACAAAACTGATGGGCGCTTCTTTCATACCCAGCCAGGTCAGGAGCGCAACCAGCGGCGAAAGCCAAGAGGCCGCCGCACCATCGCACACCGCATCAATGGTAAAACCGATACGGGCGTAACCATATTCGCCGGGCAACATATCTTTTTTATTCCAAAGGAAATCTTTAAAGCGGAATTTTCTTCGCATATGGAGTTTCTCCCTTGCAAAATTTCTTGATTTCGCCTTTATTGTAGCATATCCGTCGGAAAAGTCAAGGCTTTTTCCACATTTTTATATTACTTTTTTATGACGAATAAAAAAGCCTCTGTCGAACGGCGGCAGAGGCAGATTTTACAGGCGTTTCATAAAGGTTTCAACAGCGCGGGCGGCATAATCTTCCAGCAATCCGCGGTCATTTAAATAGAACAAAATGGTGTAACGGTTGCGCATGGGAAGGGCGCGCATAATACCGTCATACATCCGCTGTTTGTCTTTGATGGGGTTTGGCATTTCCATCTCGGTGCAGAAGCGCTCTACTGCATCAAAATAGGGCAGATAGGGGGCGATGAGGGTCTTAACCGCTTCGTCTTCGGTTTCCTTATAGAGCATCTGATACATAATCGCAATCAGGCGGGTTGCCTGACAAACCTCAAGACCGTGCAGGTTGGGGAGATTGCCTTCTTCCAAGGTGTAAAGCTCCCAAGCGTGAGAGATGATGTGCTCAGAACCCGAGGCGGGGCGGGAGTTACCCGTAAAGGCCATACCGAGGGCCGTTACCATAAATCCTTCCATCACGTTTTTGATGGCATCGGGATCGCGGTCACGGAGAGCGTAGCCATTTTCTAAACATTGATTAGTGGCAGATAGCACGTCGGCGGCGATGGTTTCGCAGAAATATTCGCCGGTTTGTTCTCGTGCCATTTCCCAATCGAGTAGCCCTGTATATTTACCGAACATATCGCCGATGCCTGCAAGGAGCATATCCCAAGGGGCGTCTTTGGCGATGTCTAGGTCAACGATGCAGTATTTGGGCGTGGTGCACTGGATGGTGGATTTGGTGCCATCGTGCAAAAAGGGTGAGCCCGCGGACACGAAGCCATCCATAGAGGGCGCAGTGCCGAACACACCGTAGGGAAGACCGAGGCGATAACTTGCCACGCGGCAAACATCGTTGATGGTGCCTGATCCCACCGCCAGAATAAAGTCAGGGCGGGGAGAGTAAGCAAACATATCGGACAAAGCGGCGTGGTCGTGGAGGTGGACAATTACCTCGCCCACGCTCTGCGCATCGGGCAGGGGAAAGTCAGATTCTAAAATGCGGGTGTGAGAATAGATGCCTGCCTCTTTCAGCACTTTTTCCACAGCGGCACCTGCAGCGGCATAGGTGTTTGTATCACACACCACGTAAATCTTTTTATAATCCTTTAAAATTTCAGGGAGTTTATGGATAGCGCCGCAGGACAGTTCATAACTCTCAAGGGGTGCCGCGTGGCGACCCATGGCGCAGGTACAGGTTTTTTCAATCACGGTTTTGCCTCCCTTTCTATTTAATGCTCTTGGTTTCGTAGGTCACTTTATCGCCATTGACGGTGACCAGATAATATTGAATATAGGAAATATTAGTGTCAGAGGGCTTGTGTCCCACGCTGGGGAACACGCCGATGGTGGTTACATAACGCACACCGTTTTCGATAACGGTTTCATTCACCCAACCACCGCCAAACACATAAACGTTGGCGCATTTTGCCGCCGCCTGTTCCATCAAACGTTTAAAAACAGTGACTTCGGCGCTGATGGGGGAAATGTTGTGGTCATTTAAGAACACGAACAGGTTACCGCCTGTGAGCCCGTTAACCGCCTGCTCAAGCTGCGTCCACTGGCTTTTGCCGCCGGCGAACAGGGAGGTGGAACTACCGTTCTTTAAGGTGATAAAGGTACTGCCATTTTGGGTGAATTTTGAAAAACCGTCAGCGGTTTTAACGGTATCGCCCAAGCGGGTCAGCAGGGATTTTTCTACGTTACTGCCCACAAAGAAGTGGTTGCCCTCTTCTTTTTTAAGGGCCTTGGTGACAGCGTTGTTGATATAAATATCAAAGAACTTTTCCTGCTTTCTGGTGTTGCCGAACACAGTAAAGCGGAAGCCGCCGCCGGAAAGAGCGGCGCTTTTGTTCTGGGGGTCGGCAAGGGAAGCACCTTTCGGCGCGCTGACTGCGGCCGCACCATCCACCGCCACAGCAATATTGGCGGCAACAGAGCCAACGGATGCGGTGATTACGGTGGAACCATAACCAACGCCCACCGCGGCATTGTTGCTGACTTTTGCAACACGGGGATTTAAGGCGGTCATACGGACATCTTTGGGATAAACAGTAGCAGAGCGACCATCTTTATCATAGCCCCGCAGCCATAACACCTTGCTTTCACCGGTTTTTAAAGTAACGGTGTTTGTGGTAAAGGTCAGGCGGGCAGGGGCATCTAAAACAGTAAAACTCACTTCATCGGAAAAACCGCCAAAAGTGGCACGGACTGTGGCTTTGCCTGATGCGGTGGGATAGAAATAGTTATCTTTTACATAGCCCTTACCCGAAACAACACTCCAGTTGATTTTACCGGGATCGGCAACGCCCATCACACGAGCGTACTGGTCGATGGTATGTGCATCAATCCAAACGGATGTATCAGCAAAAACCGTATCTTCTGCGGTCAGGCGCAGAGCGGAGAGTTTGGCAGGACTTACTGCATCGGTCAAAATGCCGAGAGAGTTTGTAACGGGGCGTTTGTAATTATCAGATGGGGTGTTGGCAACAATATGGCTACCGTCATCGGCTTTAAGCGCCATCAGAGAAGAGCCGCCGCCATCTAAATTCATCGCGTTGTAAGAGCCCAGTTCTGCCATTAAATAACCCAGTTGCACCATAGTCATACCGGCGGCACCTGTGCGGCGACCGTCAACCACAACCATGGTTAACAGGGTGCCTTTTTGGTCAAGACCCACAGCGGTGCGGGGATGGGTGCCGCTGATGGTGTGAGAATAGTCAGAGGGAACTTTTCCATCCACCAAAATCATACCACCGCCGCCAACAGCGGTTTCGATATCCTCAAAATTCGGTGTGGTGGTGATGGAAAGATCAATTTTGTCACCCACCTGCAGATGATCATCTAAAAATGTATGAATGCCCAAATCGCACATTAAAACATAACCGTTTTCGGGGATGGGAACAGGACCAACATCACGGTTTTTGGCTGTTACCACGCCATCTTCCACCAAGACTTCCAATAAATCACCGGCAGAGCCGATGGTTTCTTTGCCCCAGTCTTTTGTGTAGAGAACAATGCCCGTCATATCATCATATTTGTTGATGACGTTGATGGGGGAAGACTCTCCGTCGGGGGCAGTCACGGTGAAGTTAAAGGAAAAAGGCGCAAAGGAAAGGGCATCGGATTTTGCCTCCTGATAGAGCGCGTTCATACTTTCATAAGCCGCAGGAGAGGTGAGCATTTCGCCTGCCTTGATCTCAAGACCAATGGCACTGCCGCGACCTGATTCGCCCTTTTTGGCGGCAAAAAAGTCGCCATTTACTGCCGCCAGTGCATCAAATGTTTTAGCGGATTCATAGGTGTTTTGCAGATAACTTTTGCCTTCGGGGTTTGACAGCACATCAAACTTTAAATGGGGCTTTGTTAAATCTGCCTGCACCACATGAATATCCTGCCAGCCGTTATCCAAAAGCTCGGCGTAATGGCGATAGGTCAGCCCTGTCATCAGCGTTTTTTCTTCATAGGTAACGGTGAAGGTGTTTGCCGAAACAGGCAGGCAAGACAGCAAAAGCAGAAGCGCCAAAAGAAGCGCAAAACATTGTTTTTTCATGGGATTCTCCTAAACTGAATGGAATAAAAGGGCGTGGCCGCCCAAGCATTAGTTGGCGGCCACGATGTTTTTCAGATATGTCAAAAATTCGTCACGCAGGTCGGGACGCTTTAAGGCAAACTCAACGGTTGCTTCTAAGTAACCTTGCTTGGAGCCAACGTCGTAGCGGCGACCGATGAAGTCATAAGCATACATTTTTTCTTTTTCGGTTAAGATGCGCAGAGCATCAGTCAGCTGAATTTCGCCGCCTGCACCGGGTTTGGTTTCTTCTAAGCAGCGGAAAATTTCAGGTGTGATGATGTATCGACCGAGCACAGCCACGTTAGAAGGTGCAGTGCCGGGTGCGGGTTTTTCAACCATATCTTCAACGGTGTAGATGCGGTCGTCCATTTTTACGCCTTTTACGATACCATATTTGGAGGTATCTTCATCGGAAACGGTCTGCACGCCTAAAATGGTTGCCTGATATTTTTCAAACTGGTCAATCATCTGTTTTAAGCAGGGCACTTCGGCATCTACAACGTCGTCACCCAATAAAACTGCAAAGGGTTCGTTTTCAGCAAAGGATTTAGCGCAATAGATAGCGTGACCAAGACCTTTGGCTTCTCTCTGGCGCACATACTGGATGTTGGCAAGATTAGAAATATCCTGCATCATTTTCAGGTATTCGGTTTTGCCGCCTTTTTCCAGTTCGGTTTCCAGTTCGTAAGATTTGTCAAAATGGTCTTCAACTGCACGTTTGGTACGACCTGTGATAATCAAAATGTCTTCAATGCCTGCGGCAACTGCTTCTTCAACAATGTACTGCAGGGTCGGTTTGTCAACCAGCGGAATCATTTCTTTGGGAACGGATTTAGTCGCAGGCAGAAAACGGGTGCCGAGACCTGCTGCGGGAATGACTGCTTTTCTGATTTTCATAATGTAGTTCCTCCTGATGTTATATGCTCCAGCCATCAACGCTAGTTTTCATGGCTGTAAAAAGTCGTTGTCTGAGCCCGCGGTTTTCATATTCTAATTGCCGCAGGGTGTTTTTGACGTATTCTCGTTTGGTGTTGCCATCGGCGGGGCAAGTGCTTTTTACAATGGGCAGCGCCGCATCTTTGGCAAACTTTTTAATTTCTTTTTCTTCAATGTAAATCATAGGGCGCAAAAGGGTTACTTCCATGCGGTCGAGATAGGTCACGGGCAGGAAACAACTCACGCGACCTTCATAAAGCAGTGAAAGCAAAAAGGTTTCCAAAACATCGTCATAATGATGGCCTAACATGATTTTATCAAGTCCACGCTCTTTGGCGGCGGTGTTCAGTGCACCGCGGCGGAGGTTAGCGCAGAGGGCACAGGGATTTTTCTCCTTGCGAATGTCAAAGACGATTTCTTTAATATCGGTTTTGATGATGGTATAGGGAACATCAAGTTCTTTGCAAAAGTCTGCAATGGGGGTAAAATCCATCCCCTCCATACCCATATCCAGCGTGATGGCCTCTAAATGAAAAGGTGCGGGATAAAATCGCTGGAGGGCTTTGGCAAGGCGTAAAACCGCCAGAGAATCTTTACCGCCGGAAACACCCACAGCAATGCGGTCGCCGGGTTTAATCATCTGAAATTCATCAACAGCCCGACGAAAAGGGCTCAACAGGTGCTGCATAGCGATTCTCCTATAAAAATTGTATCATAACGAAAGATTTATAATCAAATGAAATATTTACCGCTCCTCTTCCGCGCGGCAAAGGGTTTTGCCATCGGAAAGATGCAGGGTAAATGGTTGACCTGCCTTTAGTTGCTTTTTAGAGCGGATGGCAGTGCCATCGGGCAGGTCTGCATAGGCATAGCCGCGGGCAAGGGCCGATAGGGGACTTAGGGCATCCAGTTTGCCTGCCGCCTGACAGAAGCGGTTTTTCTGCCGCTCAAGGTAGAGATTAAGAGCGCGGAGGCTGTCTTCATAAAGACCATCAACCATCCGGCGTTTTTCTGAAAGGTCGCCTGCAAAATCCGTCAGGGCAGGGCTGTTTGCCAAACGCTCGAAACGGGTGCGGGTCCGCTGGAGCGAAAAATTCAGGTTTGATTTTGCCTTGTTTGACAAGGCGGTGATGCGGTTTTTCAGTTCGTTTATATCGGGCACAGCCAGTTCTGCCGCGGCAGAGGGGGTTGGTGCACGCATGTCCGCCACAAAATCTGCGATGGTAAAATCCACCTCGTGACCCACAGCGGAAATGATGGGAATCTTCGATTCAAAAATGGCACGGGCCACAATTTCTACATTAAAACTCCATAAATCTTCAATGGGGCCGCCGCCACGACCTACAATCATCACATCGCCGATGTTTTCGCGGTTGAGCACCCGAATGGCGTTTGCAATTTCCTCGGCAGAGCCATCGCCTTGCACGGTGACGGGGAACACTTTGACCTCCGCCAAGGGATAGCGGCGACCAAGCACATTAATAATATCACGGACTGCGGCGCCTGATGATGCAGTCACCACAGAAACAACCTGAGGATAGGCGGGCAGGGGCTTTTTGTAGACAGGATCAAAAAGACCTTCCGCTTCCAATTTCTTTTTCAGGGCCTCGAAAGCGGCAAAAAGTGCGCCTTCGCCATCGGGCTCTAAACTTTCCACATACAGTTGATAGCTGCCGCCGGCTTCGTAAACCGAGATGCGACCACGGGCCCGAACACGCATACCGTCTTCAGGAACAAAACGGAGACGGGAGGCATATTCACGAAACATCACAGCGCGCAGTTGGGAATTTTCATCCTTCAGGGTCAGATAGATGTGACCGGAGGGATGACCCTTGCAGTTAGACAGTTCGCCCTGAATGTAAATATCTTTTAAATATCCGTTGTGCTCAAGCACGCGGCGGATATAATGATTCACTTGTGAAACGCTGACGGTAAGTGTTGTCTGTTCCATACTTACCTCCTTACAAGCAAGGTTTATGCGCGGGTTTTGGCAATAGCACCCAAAATACCGTTAACAAAGGAAGATGCCTTTTCGGTTTCGTAATCTTTTGCCAGCTGAACCGCTTCATTGATGGCGATGGAGTCGGCAATGGAATCGTCATAGAGCATTTCGCAGATGCCGATGCGCAGAGCTGCCAGACTCACGCGGGACAAACGGTTTACGCTCCAGCCCTCGGCGTGCTGTTCGATGAGCGCGTCGATGTCTTCCAAATGGTCGATGGTGGTGCGAACCAGGTTTTCAAGATAGTCTTTCTGACTGTCCACCTCGCCTTTGTAAGCATAGTAAAGTTCCAGCAGGTTGTCTGCAGGCATAGGCTGGAATTTGTGTTCAAAAATGATGATAAATCCGGCTTCGCGGGCCTCTTTTCTTGTCATAGTTATGCTCCTGTCTTATGGTTTTTATAAAACATATCCCAGCGCCTCGGTAAGCGTTTTGGCGGGGAGAATTTTTAATCCTTTGGGAATTTGCAGATTTTTAATGTTGGCTTCGGGAATCAGGCAGGCACGAAAGCCCAGTTTTTGCACTTCGGCAAGGCGCCTGTCTATATGATTCACCGCGCGGAGTTCGCCTGTGAGCCCAACTTCGCCGATGGCGGCAATGGAGGAATCAATGGGAACATTTTTAAAAGCGGAAGCGATAGCAAGTGCCAAAGCCAAGTCCACAGCGGGCTCATCTAAACGGATGCCGCCGATGATGTTTACATAAGCATCCTGACCGGAAAGGTTTAAGCCCACGCGCTTTTCCAAAACCGCAATCAAAAGGTTCATACGGTTATAGTCAATGCCCGTTGCCATGCGGCGCGGAACGCCAAATGAGGTGGGGCAAAGGAGTGCCTGAATTTCTGCCAGCATGGGGCGGGTGCCCTCCATAGTACAAACAACGCAGGAACCGGGGGCTTTCTCGGGGCGACCGGAGAGCAACATCAGCGAAGGATTTTCAACTTCGCAAAGACCTGCGCCCGTCATTTCAAACACGCCGATTTCGTTGGTGGAACCAAAACGGTTTTTAACGGCCCGCAGAACACGGTAACTCTGGCTTTTGTCGCCCTCGAAATAGAGCACGCAGTCCACCATATGTTCCAGCACCTTCGGGCCGGCAATGGCACCGTCTTTGGTCACGTGACCCACCAAGAACACAGCGGTGCCTGTTTCTTTGGCGTAGCGCATAAAGGTGAGAGTGGCTTCTCGCACCTGACTGACGCTACCGGGGGCAGAGGCAATGTCGGGGTGGTACATAGTTTGTACTGAGTCAATAATCAAAACGTCGGGGCGCACGGAATCAAGGGTTGCGCCGATAACGGATAAATCAGTTTCGGTCAGCACCAAAAAGGATGGTGCTGTCTCTTGCAGGCGGTCGGCACGCATTTTCAGTTGCTTTTCCGATTCTTCGCCCGATATGTAAAGTAATTTTTCGCTTTTGTCCAGTTTGCCTGCCAGTTGCAGAAGCAGGGTGGATTTACCGATGCCGGGATCGCCGCCCACGAGAATCAGCGAGCCGCGCACAACACCGCCGCCGAGGACTCTATCCAGTT
Organism: Clostridia bacterium; assembly: GCA_045652815.1. GTDB lineage: Bacteria > Bacillota > Clostridia > UBA1381 > UBA9506 > UMGS755. The sequence continues at coordinate 43,116 of JAZOLH010000012.1, read as the reverse complement.
CGCTGATGCCACAGGAAAAACGCTGATGGTCTGCGGCATCCACCTGATCAAGAGATGTTACTTTGCCGACGGGGGCAGAGGCAGAAGGACTGCCTTTCTTTTCTGTGCGGACGATTTCTTCGGAGAATGTGTTCCAAGCATTGCAGTCGGGGCACTTGCCCATCCATTTGGCTGTTTCATAGCCACAAGCGGAACAAACGAATTTTGTTTTGGCTTTCATAGCGAGTCACTCCTGCTGAGTGTTTATTCGCAGAATTTTCTGCAGTATTACGCAAATTTTATGTTGTGGGATCAAACGTCCCTCAGTTTAAACCCGGGGGCGTAATCTCAATGGGAGGATGAGCAGGGTCGGTGGGCTCATCGGTGGGGGTTTCGGGCTCTTCGGGAGAGCTTGTCTCACCGGTGTCGGGCGTTTCTCCCGACTCATCTGTCAGTTCACCGTCCACGGGCTCAGCCGGACCTGTACCGATGATTTCAATGCGGTCAGATGCCACATAGTTACTCTTGGCTAAAAATTCGCGCTTGATCACCTTGCCGTTTTCTTTGGTGATTTTATAAGCGTTGTAGGTGCTACCATTTGCGCCGGCCTGTTCCACTTCGATAGTGCCTTCAGGCAGGTCGGGGTTTTCTTTTTGCACCAGTTTGGGTGCGCGGGTGCCGGTACATTCGGTGACAATTTCAATGGTTTTTGCCTTGTTTTCCTTGGTACCGTAAACAGCAACATAGTTGGTGCCGCCGGTGGCGTAGGCTACAATCTTAACGGGGAATTTTGTGTTGTTTTCAAAGATAAAGTCGATGCTGCCGTAAGAAACCGTGGCATCACGTCCCATGGGCACGTAGGAAACGGGCAGGGAGTGGTTGGTGCGGGAGACAATTTTTAAATCCGCATACACAACCGCATTATATAAGGTGGAGGACACCTGACAAATGCCGCCGCCTACGCCGGGCTCAACACGGTTACCCACATACACATTTGCCACACGGAAACCGCGGGCGGTTGTGCGGGGACCTACGATACCGTTATAGGAGAACTGGTCGCCGGGCTCCAGCACGATATCATTGATTTTCTGTGCCGCTAAACTAACGTTGTAGGAACGGGATACGTCCCCTGCGTTATAGCGGGAAGAAAAACTACCAAGCAGGTCGGGGAACAGGGTTTCGTTTAAAGATTCAGTGGTGATTTCGGGCAGAATGGTTTCGATGGGGATAACGATGGTATCACCTTCGGCGGCATCAATGATGGCCTGCGCCTCTGCCTTATCAAAGGAAACGCCGGGTTTGTGGTCGATCACAATCAGGCGGTTGTTTTCAATTTTGTAAGTTGCATCTTCGGGCTCGCCGCAGATTTCCTTAAAAATGGCTTCTGCATTGGGTTCTTTGGGGGTTAATTCTTCCAGCTGAAGCAGGAACACGTCGCCCTCTAACGTTGCAACGGTGTTTTTGAAATCAGAAATCGCATTGTCTAAATGAATGCCGAGGCCAGACACGCCACGGGTGATGGTCAGTTCGGTTTCGCCGATGGTAAGTTCCATTTCTTTGGCGGGGGTATTCAGCGTATCACACAGGTTGCCCACAGCCTCTTTTAAAACCGCTTCGTCGCAGTAAATGGTGGGGGGCAGGGTGAGACCATCCTTTTTGATGATAAAGATTTCTTTTAAGCGGTCGAAAACGTTACCGGTTCTGCCTTTGGAAAAAGCAAGATCGGTGGTTTGGGTGGTGTCAATGGTGGCTTTCATGGCGATTAAATCCAGTGTTTCTTCAGCGTCTTCACAGCGAAGAGTCACAGTTTTAACCAAGGCGTTGCTATAACGGTCAGCCAGTGCGTTGTTTGCCTCTTCACATGTCATACCGCCAACAGCAACATCGCCGATGGTAATACCGTTGTAAATGGTATCTCTATGTAATATAACGGTCGCAAAAACAGTTGTGCCGATTAACAAGGCAACAACAATAGAGCCGATGATAATCAGCGGCAAAAATTTGCGGATGCGTCCTTTATTTTTTTCTTCGATTTGCATACAATCACCCCTATGATATATTATATATGTAAAAATTAGATTTGTAAATGATTTTAACACTTTTTTAATACATTTTAGTAAAAAAAGAAGCAGTCTTTATGCGGAAAAAGACTGCTTTTTAGTTTTAACGGTTTAAAATCCAGGTGCCCAGATTCAAATAGGCGGCAAAAGTCACCCAAAGCCAGTAGGGAAGCATTAAAAATCCTGCGGCTTTGCTGATTCTGTAAAACTTGATGGTGGTGATGCCAACCACAAGCCAAAGGGCCAAAATTTCAAAAAAGGCAAGCAGCAAAAGTCCGAAGCGGAAGTAAAGAACGGGCCAGAGAAAATTTAAAACAAGTGACAGGCCATACCAAACAAGCGCATCCCTGACTTCTGGATGATTTGTACCCTTTCGATACACAAGAAAACTTGCGATGCCCATCAACACATATAAAATACCCCAAACGATAGGAAACACAGCCCCGGGCGGAGATAGAGGCGGCTGGGAAAGCGAGGCATAGATCTCACGGGAATTTTGGGTAAAAAAGGCCGCCAGACCACCAACGGCTAAGGGGATCAGCACCGCGATGATCAGGCGGACAATGTCTTTTGCGTGAAACACTTTAAAGGATGAACCCACAACTGCACCTCATTTCTGTCACGAGGGAGGTCGTAACAAAATTTTGATAATCAGTAGCAGTTTATGTGAGAATTTTTGCAATTATACGAAAAAATTCAAAAAAATTGATAAAAAAGAAGGGAAACAGAACGATTGTTCGGATTAGTCTAAGGGGATCACAATTTCCTGTCCGATGGAGAGGGCAGAGGAGTCTAAATCGTTAACATACATCACTTTATCAACAAAAAGTCTAAGGCTCATATCTTCGGGGCAATAGGGCTCGCAAAGACTTGTTAAAGTGTCGCCTTTATCAGCAATAACGCTGGTTTCGTGCACGCCGGTATCTGCCATGGGGGCAATGGAAAAAGCAAATAAAATAAAGAGTGCACCCAAAACGATATATAATTTTACACGCTGTTCTTTTGCGCGCAGTTTGAAAGATCTGATTCGCTTATTTCTCATAGTTGTCATAAAAATCAACGCTCCTTTACAGAACATCTGTTCGTAATTTCATTCTAGCAGAACAAATGTTCGGTGTCAACATATTTTTTGAAAATTTTTTAAATTACATTCAAAAAGTTGTAAATGAATCGGCTTTGCTTTTTTTAATTGCCCATTAAGTTTAAGTGTGATATTATAATATTATATTTAATTTATACATAGAGTAGGTGTTTTGTATGGAACGTAGAAAAACAAGAGAATTGATGGTGGGCAAGGTGGGTATTGGCGGCAGTCATCCCATTTCCATTCAGTCTATGCTGTGCAGTCCCAACGGGGATTTTGATGCGGCCTACGCTCAATGCAAAGCCCTGTGTGATGCAGGTTGTGACATCATTCGTCTGGCTGTGATTGATGATAAAAGTTTAGAGGTTGTCCGTCGCTTAAAGCAAGTGATTTCGGCACCGCTGGTGGCAGATATTCAGTTTGATTACCGCCTGGCTTTAGGTGCCATTGAGGCGGGCATTGATAAAATCCGCCTAAACCCCGGTAACATCGGCAGTCAGGATAGAGTTAAACTGGTGGCCGAGGCGGCAAAAGCAAAAGGCATCCCCATTCGCGTGGGTGTGAATGCGGGCTCCATTTCAAAAGAGAGCCTGGCTAAATACGGTGCCCCCTGTGCTGAAGCGTTGGTAGAAGCGGCTCTGGAGCAGATTGCGCTGCTGGAGGCCTGCGATTTTTATGATATTGCGGTTTCCTTAAAGGCGTCCTCAGTGCCTATGATGCTGGAAAGTTATCGCCTGATGGCAGAAAAATGCGAGTATCCTCTGCACTTAGGTGTTACCGAGGCAGGCACCGCTTATCAGGGAACAATTAAGTCGGCTGTTGGCATCGGTGCACTGTTATCGGAGGGCATTGGTGACACCCTGCGCGTGTCCTTAACCGCAGACCCTGTTGAAGAAATTTATGCCGCACAGGAAATTTTGGCGGCGCTGGAACTGAAAACTGACAGACCCCGTTTGGTGTCTTGCCCCACTTGCGCCCGTTGCTCTGTGGACCTGATTTCCATTGCAAATCAAGTGTCAGAGCGACTTTGCGAAGTGAAAAAACCCGTTAAAATTGCGGTGATGGGTTGCATTGTTAACGGTCCCGGCGAAGCGCGGGATGCAGATATCGGCATCACCGGTGCTAAAGGCGAAGGTCTGATTTTCCGCGGTGGCGAAATTATTCGCCGCGTGCCCGAAGGCGATATTGTGAACGCATTATTTGAAGAACTGGGCGCTATGGGTGCTCTTTAAAATAGAACTTGGAAGGTTATTATGGCTGATTTACTCAAAACCCTGACAGGTGACAGTTTTGCCGAGGAACTCTCCGGCGTGGAACTGACACGATTTCAGGTGTTTAAACAAGAACGAAAAGTACATATTGGACTCCTTTCAAAGCGGGTGCTTGCAGATGAACTTGTAGACCGCTTTGTTCGTCATATCAAAAAAGCCTTTCAGCTTGAAAAGGCAGAAGTGGAACTTTCCTACACGGAAGGCGTTTTATCGGCAGAATCTCTGCCTGTGGCTTATGAAAACATCCTGTCTGCAGTTTTAAAGAAACTCCCTGCGGCGCGAGGCGTTCTTTTGAACAGTTATGCCACTTTAGATGGCGAAAGTTTGATGGTGCATTTAAAATTCGGCGGGGAACAAACCCTCCGTGATAACAATGTGCACAAACTGATGGAAAGAGAACTGAAAGAGACCTATCACGCAAACTATGTGGTTGATTTTTGCTGTGACACCGTGTCGGCTGATGACGTGATGGAACGGTTAGAAACCCAGCGTGCAGAACTGGTTCGTGATGCATCGGTGGCGGCGGAGGCGGCAGAAGCGGCCAAACAGGCGGCGGTGAAAAAAGTGGTGACTGCCGAGCCCGACCCTGAACAGCCCGAAGATTTACTGCTGGGTAAACCCTTTTCCGGCGTGTTAACATCCCTTTCTGACATTGATGAAAACAGCGGCCGCGTGATTGTTGAAGGTCGCGTGATAGCCAACGAAACCCGCGAACTGAAAAATAAAAAGACCTTGCTGGAACTCTACGTTGCCGATGAGACAAGCTGTATGATTTGTAAGGCCTTTTTGAATGATAAAGACTTCGGCAGAGTCAAAGGAGAACTCAAAAAACTCTCCGGCGTGCAGATTCAGGGTAAGGCCCAGTACGATACTTATGCCAAAGAAGTTGTTATCATCATTGATAATATGATTAAAACCAAAGTTTCCACCCGCCCCGATAACGCAGAGGTTAAGCGTGTGGAACTCCACGCTCATACCACCATGTCGGCAGAAGATGCGCTGGTAAAACCCAAGGATTTGGTGGCTCGTGCCGCCGCTTGGGGCCATAAGGCAGTTGCCATTACCGACCACGGTGTTGTGCAGGCCTATCCCGATGCATACGATGCGGGACAAAAGCACGGTATCAAGGTGATTTACGGTATGGAGGCCTACCTTGAAACCGACCCTGCCAAACCTGTTTATAACGATAAGCCCATGCCTCTTTCGGGCGACTTTGTTGTGTTTGATATTGAAACAACAAGCCTTTCTGCCCGTTATGGCGAAGTGATTGAAATTGCAGGCGTTAAACTGTCTGACGGTAAAATGGTCGATCGTTTTTCCTGCTTTGTAAAACCCACGGTGGACATTCCCTATCACATCACGGAACTGACCAACATCACCCCCGATATGGTGCGGGATGCTGAATCCATCGAAACCGTTTTGCCCAAGTTCTTGGAATTCTGTAAAGGCAGTGTTCTGGTGGCCCATAATGCAAACTTTGACGTGGGCTATATCAAGAAAAAGGCAGAAGAACAAAATCTGCCCTTTGATTTTTGCTATATGGATACCTTAATGCTGTCCCGTCGCTTGCTGACAGCCCTCAAGACCCACCGTTTAAACCGCGTGGCAAAGCATCTTGGCTTTGTGTTTGAAGGGCACCATCGTGCCATTAACGATGCGGAAGTAACCGCCCGCATCTTCCTGCATTTCGTGGAACTTTTGCAGGGTATGGACATCAGCGATGTAAGCCAAATCAATGAACGTTTGATGGACGAGAGTTTGGCAAGATACACCGATACATATCACGCCATCTTGCTGGTTCGCACTATGGAAGGTCTTAAAAATTTATATAAACTGGTGTCAACATCCCATCTTGACCATTTTTATAAACGTCCCCGTATTTCCAAATCTGTTTTGGATGAACATCGTGAGGGTTTGATTGTGGGTAGTGCCTGCGAAGCGGGTGAACTCTATCAAAAAATGCTCCGTGGCGCAACGGAAGAAGAACTTAAAGAAATCGCGTCTTACTATGACTATCTGGAAGTTCAGCCTCTTGGCAACAACGGTTTTATGCTCCGTGAGCATACGGTTGCCGGCGAAGAAGAACTCAAGGATATGAACTGCGCCATTGTGGAATTGGGCGATAAACTGGGCAAAAAGGTTGTTGCCGCCTGCGACGTGCACTTCCTCGATGCAGGCGATGCGGTGTATCGCGAGGTGCTCCAAACCGCCAAGGGTTATGACGATGCAAATCATCAGGCGCCCCTATACCTGCGCACCACCGATGAAATGCTTGCAGAATTTTCCTATCTGCCTAAAGATAAGGCTTTTGAAATTGTCGTGACCAACACCAATTTAATTGCCGATGAGATTGAAGACATTCTGCCCATCCCCAAAGAAACCGCCACACCGGAAATGCCCGGTGCCACCGAGGAACTGCAGGAACTGTCTTACGGAAAAGCCTACGAACTCTATGGCGAAGAACTGCCCGAGTTGGTTAAAGCCCGTATGGAAAAAGAACTGGTGCCCATTATTAAATATGGTTTCTCCGTTATGTATATGATTGCGCAGAAACTGGTAACCAAGTCACTCTCTGATGGCTATCTGGTTGGCTCCCGAGGCTCCGTTGGTTCTTCTTTCATCGCCTTTTTATCAGGCATCACGGAGATTAACTCTCTGCCGCCTCATTACCTTTGCCCCGAATGTAAAAATGTTGAATTCGTGCTGGATGGTAGCTTTAGTATGGGTGCGGATATGCCCGATAAAGTCTGCCCCAAATGCGGCACGAGATATAGAAAAGACGGTTACGATATCCCCTTTGAAACCTTCCTTGGTTTCGATGGCGATAAAGAGCCTGATATCGACTTAAACTTCTCCGGTGAATATCAGGCAGTGGCCCATAAATATACCGAAACCCTGTTCGGTGAGGGCAACGTGTTCCGTGCGGGTACCATTGGTACGCTGGCGGAAAATACTGCCATGGGTTATGTTAGAAAATATGCCGAAGAAAACGGAATCACCTTAACCAAGGCGCAGATGAAACGCTTATCGCTGGGTTTAGAGGGTGTTAAACGTACAACGGGTCAGCACCCCGGCGGCGTTATGATTGTGCCCCGTGCCCGTGAGGTTTTTGAATTTACGCCCATTCAGCATCCTGCCAACGATACAGAGAGTGATATCATCACCACACATTTTGATTACCATTCCATCAGTGGTCGACTTTTAAAACTCGATATTCTGGGGCACGATGACCCCAGTATGATTCGTATGCTGGAGGATTTAACGGGTCTTAACGCCCGCACCATTCCCATCGACGATAAACCCACTATGAGCCTCTTTACAAGCACCGAAGCCTTAGGCGTAACCCCCGAGGATATCGGTAGCGAGGTGGGTACCTTTGCGGTGCCTGAATTTGGTACAAGATTCGTTCGTCAGATGCTTCTTGATACCAGGCCCACCACCTTTAGTGAACTGATTCGAATTTCGGGCCTTTCCCACGGTACTGACGTTTGGACCAATAACGCACAGGATCTGGTGCGCGCAGGCACAGCGACCCTTCCTGAAGTTATCTGTACCCGTGACGATATTATGCTTTATCTCCTGCAGCACGACCTGCCGCCCCTGACATCCTTTAAGATTATGGAAAAAGTGCGTAAAGGTAAGGGCCTCGCGCCGGAAGATGAAGAACTGATGCGGGAAAAGGGCGTACCCGAATGGTACATCACATCCTGTAAAACCATTAAATATATGTTCCCGAAAGCCCACGCGGCGGCCTATGTTACTATGGCGTTCCGCATTGCGTACTTTAAGGTGCATTATCCTGTTTCGTTCTACATCGCTTATTACACCGTTCGTGCTACGGATTTTGATGCTGAGCGTATGCTTGCAGGCAAAGAGCGTGTTATGGCGGCTATGCGGGAGATTGAAGGAAACCCCGAGGCAACACAGAAAGATAAAAACGTAATGACCATTTTAGAGGTTGTTAACGAAATGTATGCCCGTGGCATCTCTTTCCTGCCGGTTGATCTTTATGTGTCTCACGCCACAAAGTTCGTAGAAGAAAACGGCGCCATCAGACCGCCCTTAAACACCATTGCAGGCGTATCCGATGCGGTGGCAGACGCCATTTGTGCCGCTCGGGAAGAAGGACCTTTCTTATCGGTTGAGGACCTGAAAAAGCGTGCCAAAATCGGCAACTCCATTGTGGATAAGTTAAAGGAATTCCGCGTTCTTTCGGATATTCCCGATACCAATCAGGTGAGCTTGTTTGATTTATAAAAAGTGAAGGGAGCGTTTTCGTGAAGAGGAGCCTCTTTTTCTGTATGGTCGCCTTGCTTTGCGGGGTATATACAGCTTGTTTATTTCCCTCTTTTTGCATAAAAACGTTCCTTTTTTGGACAGTTTTGGTTTTAGGTCTTGCCGCTTGCTTTATCAAAAGGGCAAGGGTACCTTTCTTCGTTCTTTTGTTCTTTTTCGCAGGACATTTACAAGGCGGGTATCAAAACGATATTACAAATCGTCCGCTTTATCCTTACGAAGATGAATATGTTACCATCACCGCCGATGTGATTCGTGCACCCGAACTGCACGAAGAAGATGGCAGTTATTCGCTGACCGTTCGTGTTTTAAACCTTTCCTTTTTAGGTGAAGAAGCCGAGATAGGTGAAACGACGCTTCTGACCATTGGAGCAGGGAACGAAGTACCTGCGCTCCACCAAAGATTTCAGGCAATCTGTCGGTTTTACGAGCCGAAAGATGCTATGAACACAAACGGGTTTGACAGTGCCCGTTACTATCGCTCTCAAAATATTTTCTTTCGTGGTAAGGTAGAAAATGGCTCCATTTCCGTTCTCGGTGCCGCAGAGAAAACCCTGGGCGATAGATTTTATGCCTTAAATCAAATGGCGGGCGAAAAACTTGAAAAGATCTTTCCCAAAGATAGCGGTGCCATTTTAAAAGCCATGACCTTGGGCGATAAATCAGACCTTTCCGATTCTTTAAAGGATAAACTCTCTGTTAGCGGCCTTTCGCATATGGTTTCCGTTTCGGGTATGCATATGTCCATTTTGATGATGACCCTTTCCTCGTTTTTAGTTTTATTTGGCGGGAACTATCGTCGCCGCAGTGTGATTTTGTTGTGTGTCATTTTATTCTATATGCTCTTTGCAGGGGCATCTCCTGCGGTTGTTCGTGCTGCGGTGTGCTCGGCGTTATCTATTGTGGCGTTCTTTGTCCGTCGCAAAGAGGATGGGCTCACGTCACTGGGCATAGCGGCAGGAATTTTGATTTTGTGTAATCCGCTAACCGCTTTTGATGCGGGCTTTATGCTTTCCTTTGCGGCGGCGCTGGGCATTACCTTGCTTGCAGAGCCGGCGTGCGAACTGTTAGGGCTTCGGGTGATTGAAGAAGAGAAACCGCCCGTTTCTGAGAGGCTGCGGCGCAAACTGTTGAGTTATATTGTCATCACAGTGAGTGCGCAGATTTTCCTGTTGCCTGTTTCTGCCTATATCTTTGGTTACACATCCCTTTGGTCCTTTGTGGCGGGCCTGTTAGCCTTGCCGCTGGGTACCATATTGACCGTTGGCGGCCTGTTTGTTTCCCTAACAGGATTTGCAAGTGCCACACTATCCGTTCTTTGTGCGGGATTTATATATCCCTTTGTTAAGTTATTTCTATTCATCATTGAAGCATTCGGCTCGCTGACAGGCGGACTGTTGATGATAGGCGCATTTTCGTCATTTGCCCTCTTTTGTTATATTCTGTTTTTGGCGCTTGTGAAATTCTCGGTTCACAAAATGTGGCGCTCTGCCGCCGCAGTTTCTTTGTCGCTGGTATTTCTTTTGAGCGCCAATGCCATCTACCGCGCAGGTCAGGAAGAATTGGCAAGCGTCACCTTTATCAATGTGGGGCAGGGAGACTGCGCTCTGATTCGTTTGCCTGATGGCACGGATATTTTAATTGATAGCGGCGGCACGCCCTCTTATCTGGGCGACTATGATGTTGGCGAGCAGATTGTTCTGCCCTATCTGCGAAAAGCAGGGGTTAAAAACCTTGATTATGTTGTGGCAACCCACGGTCACGAAGACCATATCCGTGGGCTTAACTCTGTGCTCTCCCAGTTGCCCACCGAGGTGGTTTTGATGCCACAGGGCTTTGGTGCAACGGAAGAAGCAAAAGAATTGCTTTCCTATATAAAGGAAGAGACCGTTCCGCATCGTTATCTTGCGGCAGGTGATGTGATTCCCTTTGCCAAGGATGTGTATTTAGAAGTGCTGATGCCGACGGAAGAGTGGCTGACGATGACAGATGACGAAAATAACCGTTCGTTTGTTCTGCGCTTTTGTTTTGGCAAATCCCGTGTTCTCTTTATGAGTGATTTGGAAGAAGCAGGGGAGCAGTATCTGGCGGAAACCACAGCCGATGGCGGTGCCGATATTATCAAAGCAGGGCATCACGGGGCAAGGACATCCACCACAGATGCGCTCTTAGACCTTGTAAATCCCCGCTATGTTTATATTCCCTGCGGTGAAAACAATTTCGGTCATCCCGCACCGGAGGTGCTGGAGCGCTGCGAAGAACGCGGCATTGTGGTACTGCGTGCCGATGAAGATAAAGATGTATGCTTTATGCTGAGTAAAACAGGCATACGCAAGATTCGAAAGGGTGGAGAAGGACAATGATGAAACCCACAGATTTGAAAAAGTTTTTAAAAGGCGAAGCAGCCGCACCCCGCGTGTTTCTCTTATGGGGTGAGGAAAGTTTTCTGCGCTCTTATTATAAGAAGCAACTCATCGAAGCGTTTGGCCCCGATGGGATGGAAGATTTAAACACCTTCATCTTTGACGGCAAAGATTATTCTTTGTCTCAGGTGGATGAGGCTATGGAAGCCCTGCCTGTTTTTGCAGAGCGAAAACTCCTTCTTTTTACCGATTCTATGCTGTTTAAACCCGAGGGAAAAGGCGCCAAGGCAAGTTATAAAGACTATTGGGCAAAGCGTTTAGAGGATATTCCTGATTATGTGACGGTTATTTTTGATGAAGCGGACATTGATAAACGAAGCGGCCTCTTAAAGCAGATTGACAAAATGGGCGGCGCCGCTGAGTTTGCCTATATGACGGAAGAAGAGATGGTGCGCTGGACCGTGAAACTCTTTGGCACCTTAGGCAAACAAATTGCCCCTGGTGATGCACGCTATTTAAATGAAATTACAGGTGCCGGTATGATGGCGGTGAAGCGGGAAGCGGAAAAACTGTCTGCCTATGTGGGCGAACGTGACCTTGTTACCAAGCAGGATATTGATGCTATGGTTGTGCCCGAAACGGAAAACCGCGTGTTTGATATGGTGGCGGCGATTTTGCGCCGCGATGCATCTTCTGCCCTTTCTCTTTTGGAAGATTTGTTCATTTTAAAAACCGACCCGAATCCGATTCTGGCGGCGATTATTTATAACGCTGAAAGACTTTTGCAGACCAAAATTCTGGCAGAAGCAGGGGCAGATAAAAGCGAAATTATGTCTAAATTGAAAATTGCGCCCTTTGCGGCGACTAAATTTCTGCGAGACTGTGCACAATACTCCCTAGAGGATTTGCACCATCTTGTAGGACGTCTGGCCGAGACAGACGGATATTTAAAAGGAAATTCTATGGATAACGAGGTGCTGCTACACCTCTTAGTGTCCGAACTTTCAACAACTTATTGATTGTAGAAAAAGGCGGTCACAAAAAATTCACAATTAAAACCCTTGACAATTTCCTAAAAAAATGCTATCTTAGTATTAGCACTCAACGAGATAGAGTGCTAACAATGGGGATGATGTTATGAATATGAATGAGAGAAAAGAGAAAATTCTTCATTCGATTATTAACGAGTACATCAAAAGCGCCGAGCCTGTTGGCTCCCGCCATATTGCAAAAAATCTGGATTTCGGCCTTTCCAGTGCCACCATTCGTAACGAAATGGCGGACCTTGAAGAAATGGGCTACCTAGAACAGCCCCACACTTCCGCAGGTCGAATCCCTTCCGATAAGGGCTACCGCCTCTATGTTAACTCTCTGATGAAAAATCACGAGTTAACCATCAGCGATGCTTCTCCCATGGGCGATGTTTTGGATTGGAAGGTGGGTCAGCTTGATAAAATTATCAAGCGTGCTTCCGTTATTTTATCGGAACTGACGCATTACACCGCCATCCTGACCAGCCCCGAAATGAAGCGCGGTGCCATTAAAACTGTGGAACTTGTGCCGATGGATTCGGCTTCTGCTTTGGTGATTCTGGTCACCAACGAAGGCGTTATGAAGCATAAACGCGTGCTGCTTCCTGCCGGTGCAGATGGCGATTTTGTGCACCGTTTTTCAAACCTTCTGCGTGATAAACTCTCGGGCCTGACCTTAGAGGAAATCACCGCCGCTAAAATCAGCGAAATCCGAAAAGGTATGCAGGAACACTTTGAACTTTTGTTCCCCATTTTAGATTTCATTGCCGACATCGTGGATGATGTTCGTGCCGAAACCGAAGTGTTCACCGCAGGTACCACCAACATTTTAAACTATCCCGAATTTTCCGATGTGCGCCACGCCAAAGAATTCTTAGAGTTCTTAGATGATAAAGCCGCTGTGGCAAAACTTCTCGAGCCCAAAGAAGATGACAGCATCTCCTTAGGCGGCGTTGATATTCGCATCGGTAGTGAAAACGAGCAGGATATTATGCAAAAGTCAAGCGTTATCACCACCAACTATCACGTGGGCGATAAAGTGATTGGCCGCCTGGGTATCATCGGTCCCACCCGTATGAACTATCCCGATTCCATTGCAAAAATCAAGAACATCTCCGCGATGCTCAACAGACTTTTATATGACCTCTATGTAAACGAGGAATGAGGGGAAAGGAAGAAACATCTTGAGTCAGAACAAAGAAAAAAAGACCAAAGCCGCTGAAGAAACCGTAGAAAAAGCAGTGGAAACCGAAACTGTTTCCGAAGAAACAGCGCAGGAAAACGAACTGCAGGCAAAATACGATGAACTCTACGATAAACACCTCAGAACTTTGGCTGAATATGAAAACTACAAACGTCGCACCCAAAAGGAAAAAGACGAAATTTATCAGGTTGCACAGGCAAGCACAGTTGGTGAACTGCTTCCTGTTCTTGATAATTTAGAGCGTGCCATTGCAAGCGAAGAATCGTCTCCTTTTAAAGAAGGCGTTGAAATGATTGTCAAACAACTGCTCGAAACCCTTTCTAAAATGGGCGTTTCCGAAATTGAAGCGGTTGGCAAACCCTTTGACCCCAATCTGCACGCGGCTGTGATGCACGTTGATGATGAAGAAGCAGGCGAAAACACAGTTGTGGAAGAATTCCAAAAGGGCTATTTGTTTAAAGACAAAGTCATTCGCTATTCTATGGTAAAAGTTGCAAACTAAAGTGCTAAATAGCATATAAAAATAAATAACAATTCATTGTGTAATATCAGGAGGTAAATGATCATGGCAAAAATTATTGGTATTGACTTAGGAACCACAAATTCCTGCGTTTCTGTTATTGAGGGTGGCGAACCCACCGTTATCCCCAACGCCGAAGGCGGCAGAACAACCCCGTCTGTTGTTGGTTTTTCCAAAGACGGTGAACGTTTAGTCGGTCAGGTTGCAAAGCGTCAGGCTGTTACCAACCCCGACCGCACCATCAGCTCTATCAAACGTGATATGGGCACCAACAAAAAGGTAGACATTGACGGTAAAGGCTATTCCTCTCAGGAAATTTGCGCAATGATTCTGCAGAAATTAAAGGCAGAAGCTGAAGCATACCTTGGCGAACCCGTAACCCACGCGGTTATCACCGTTCCTGCTTACTTTAACGACTCTCAGCGTCAGGCAACCAAAGATGCCGGCAAAATCGCAGGTCTTGAGGTGCAGAGAATTATCAACGAACCCACCGCAGCAGCGCTGGCTTACGGTATGGATAAAGAAAACGACCAGAAAATTATGGTGTATGACTTAGGCGGCGGTACTTTCGACGTTTCCATTCTGGAACTGGGCGACGGTATCTTCGAAGTCCTGGCAACCAGCGGTAACAACCGCTTAGGTGGTGACGACTTTGACCAGCGCATCATCGACTATTTAGCGGCTGAATTCAAAAAGGACAACGGTATCGACCTGACCGCTGATAAAATGGCTCTCCAGCGCTTAAAAGAAGCGGCTGAAAAAGCAAAAATCGAACTGTCCGGCGTGACCACCACAAACATCAACCTGCCCTTTATCACAGCAGATGCAACCGGTCCTAAGCACTTAGACATCACTCTGACTCGTGCTAAATTCGATGAACTGACTGCAGACTTAGTTGAAGCAACTATGGAACCCACCAGAAACGCTCTGCGTGATGCAGGTCTTTCTGCTGGCGAAATTGATAAAGTCCTGTTAGTCGGTGGTTCTTCCAGAATCCCCGCTGTTCAGGAAGCAGTTAAGAAAATCACAGGCAAAGAACCCCACAAGGGCATCAACCCCGATGAATGTGTAGCCGTTGGTGCTTCCATTCAGGGTGCGGTTCTCTCCGGTGACGTGTCCGGCATCGTACTCTTAGACGTAACACCCCTTTCCTTAGGTCTTGAAACCTTGGGCGGCGTGTTCACCAAACTGATTGAAAGAAACACCACCATTCCCACCAAGAAATCTCAGATTTTCTCCACCGCGGCAGACGGTCAGACCAGCGTTGAAGTACACGTTCTGCAGGGTGAACGCGAAATGGCGGCTTACAACAAAACATTAGGTAAATTCCACTTGGATAACATTCCTGCAGCGCCCCGTGGCGTTCCGCAGATTGAAGTTACCTTTGATATCGATGCTAACGGTATCGTGCATGTTTCCGCTAAGGATTTAGGCACAGGTAACGCACAGGAAATCACCATCACCGCTTCTACCAACCTGTCTGATGAAGAAATCGATAAGGCTGTTAAAGAAGCAGAACAGTTTGCGGCTGAAGATAAGAAGAAAAAAGAAGAAATCGACACCCGCAACAATGCTGACTCTTTGGTTTACCAGAGCGAAAAATCCATCAAAGAATTAGGCGATAAGATTGAAGAAGCTGATAAAGCGGCAATCGAAGCTGAAATCGAAAAGGTAAAAGAAGCGCTCAAAGGTACTGATACCGAAGCTATCAAAAAAGCGGCAGAAGCACTGTCTGCTAAATTCTATGAAGTCAGTGCAAAAATCTATCAGGCGGCCGCTCCTCAGGGTGCACCCGAAGCTGATGCAGCAGCAGGTGCAGCGCCCGAAGGTGCAGTTGATGCTGATTACGAAGTTGTTGACTAAAAATTAGTAAGTGATTTAAACACGAGAGAGTCGAACGCGTTTTGCGCTTCGGCTTTCTTGTGGTTTTTGTAAAGGCGTGATTCTATGGCAGAAAAAAGAGATTATTATGAAGTCTTGGGCGTGGGCAAAGGTGCAAGTGCCGATGAACTCAAGAAAGCATTCAGAAAAAAAGCGAAGGAATTTCATCCTGACTTAAACCCCGATAACAAAGAGGCAGAGGCTAAGTTTAAAGAAGTGAACGAGGCCTATGAAGTGCTGTCTGACCCTGAAAAGAAACAGCGCTACGACCAGTTTGGTCACGCAGGTGTTGACCCCAGTTTTGGTGGCGGTGCCGGTGGCTATGGCGGCGGTTTTGGCGGGTTTGATATGGGGGATATTTTCGGCGATATCTTCGGCGGCTTTGGCGGGTTTGGCGGCGGGCGCGGCGGTGCGGGGCGGAATGCGCCCCAACGCGGCTCCGATTTAGAAGCCGAAGTTACCATCACCTTCGAAGAAGCGGCTTTTGGCTGTGAAAAAGAAATCCACTTATATAGAACAGAGTTTTGTCCCGATTGTGAGGGCACAGGTGCTAAGCGTGGCACCGAAGTTGTAACCTGTTCCCATTGTGGCGGCTCCGGTCAGGTGATGAGCACGCAGCGTACATTTTTAGGTAATATGCAAACCGTTACCACCTGTCCCACCTGTGGCGGTAAGGGTAAAATTGTGAAAGAACCTTGCGGCAAATGTGCAGGCAAGGGCAAAGTGAGAAAAGCAAGAACCATCAAGGTGAACATCCCCGCAGGGATTGACCACGGTCAGAGCATTTCTATGTCCGGTCAGGGTAATGTGGGTGATCAGGGTGCGCCGGCAGGCAACCTCTATGTTGTGGTTTCTGTTATGCCCCACGATTTGTTCCAGAGAAACGGTGCCAACGTGATGTGTGAAGTGCCTGTGACCTTTGTGCAGGCGGCTTTGGGTGCAGAAATCGAAGTGCCCACCATTGACGGCAAGGTGAAATACAGCATCCCCGAAGGCACCCAAACAGGTACTGTCTTCCGCTTAAAAGGCAAGGGTATTCCTATGCTCAGACGCAGTGGTCGCGGCGACCAGTTTGTGAAGGTGAACGTGGAAATTCCCGGTCATCTTTCCTCCAAGCAGAAAGAAATTTTAAGAGAATTTGAAGCAAGTTTAAAAGGTGAAAACCATAAAAAACAGAAAAGTTTCTTTGACAAAATGAAAAAATTCGGCGGAAAGGATTGATTTTGATGCTCTTTATCCATAACACAGAAACCGACCCATTTTACAATCTGGCGGCAGAAGAATTTTTGGTGAAAGAATTCTCCGAAGAGATTTTTATGCTCTGGCAGAATCACAACACCATCGTTATCGGTCGCAACCAGAATACGCTGGCTGAAATTAACTACGATTATGTGAAAGAAAATGATATTTCCGTGGTCCGTCGCATGTCCGGCGGCGGCGCTGTGTTTCACGATATGGGCAACATTAACTTTACCTTTATCGTAAACGCAGGCGACGATGATTTTAGTAACTACGCAAAATTCACAGGCCCCGTTATCGACTTTTTGCAGTCTTTGGGCGCAAAGGCAGAACTGCGCGGTCGAAACGATCTGGTGATTGATGATAAGAAAATCTCCGGCAACGCCCAGTATATGCACAAAGATCGTATGCTCCATCACGGTACGCTTTTATACAGTTCAGAAGAAAGCAAACTGGGTGAGGCGCTTCGTGTTTCTGATGATAAGGTTAAAAGTAAAGGCATCAAATCTGTTCGCAGCCGTATTACAAACATCAGCAATTATCTTGAAAATCCCATGTCCCCTGCGGAATTTATCCGCGCGTTTGCGGATTTTATGGTTACAAACAACCCCGACTGCAAATACTATGATTTGAATCAGCACAGAGCGGAAATTATGCAGCTTCGTGATGAAAAATATGCCACTTGGGACTGGAATTTCGGTTATTCTCCCGCTTACAGCTTCTCCAAAAAGGAACGCTATCCCTTTGGCGGCGTAGAAGTGCAGATGGATATTGATAAAAACAGCGTTATCTCTGACGTGAAGATTTTTGGCGACTTTTTCTCCAAAGAACCCGTTTCCGCTTTAGAAGATGCTCTGCGTGGCACTCTGCACGAGCAGGAGACCATTACGGCGGCGCTTAAAAAGGTGAACGTATCCGATTGCATCAGCGGTATCACGGAGGAAGAGTTCATCAATTTGCTATTTTAGGAGGCAAACTATGTATCAGAAAGAAAACGGTTGGAAAGCGGCGTCTGCCGCCTTAAAGGACACTATTTTTCAGTATTGTGAAGGCTATAAAGCCTTTTTGGATGCAGGTAAAACCGAGCGTGCAAGCGTAAATGAAGCGCTGCGTCTTGCCAAAGAGCAGGGCTTTGTTGATGCAGAAAGCAAGGCAGAACTCAAGCCCGGCGACAAAGTGTACTTTATCAACCGTCATAAAAATATTTTCTTGGCGGTTATCGGTGAAGATGCGGTAACCGAGGGTTTAAACTTTGTGATTGCTCACGTGGATTGTCCTCGTGTTGACTTAAAGCAGAACCCCTTATATAACGATAGCGATATGGCGTTTTTCAAAACCCATTACTATGGCGGCATTAAAAAATACCAGTGGACAGCTGTTCCGCTGGCACTCTATGGCGTTGTTTTGACCAAGGACGGAAAGAGCATTGATGTTCGCATTGGCGATAAGCCCGGCGACCCCGTTCTTTGCATCACCGACCTTCTGCCGCACCTTGCCACCGAGCAGATGCAGAGAAAGGCAACGGAAATCGTCGGCGGCGAAGCTCTCAACATTTTAGTTGGCTCTCTGCCTGAAGAAGGCGCCGAAAAAGATGCCGAAAAAGCGGCTATTTTAGCCCTTTTAAAAGACCAGTATGGTATCTGCGAGGAAGATTTTTTAAGCGCAGAATTAGAAGCGGTGCCTGCTGATAATGCACGGGATTTAGGTCTTGACCGCAGTATGATTTTGGCCTATGGTCACGACGACAGAGTTTGCGCTTACACAGGTCTTTCCGCCCTGTTTGAAGCAAAAGCCCCCAAGAAAACCGCTGTTTGCGTGCTGACCGATAAAGAAGAAATCGGCAGTATGGGTAACACAGGTATGCGCTCTGCATTCTTTGAATATGCGGTGGCAACTCTGATTGAAAAAACAAGTGGCAGCTATAACGAGTTGATGCTCAAGCGTGCTTTTAGAAACTCTAAATGCCTCTCTGCCGATGTGGCGGCGGCTTTTGACCCCACTTGGCCCGAAACCCACGATAAATTAAACGCGCCCTATATCGGTCGCGGCGTGGCGATTTCCAAGTACACCGGCTCCCGCGGTAAATCCGGCACATCCGATGCCAACGCTGAATTTATGTTCTTTGTTCGCAAGGCCTTTGACGATAATGAAGTTATGTGGCAGTGCGGCGAAATGGGTAAGGTTGATTTCGGTGGCGGTGGCACCATCGCCCAGTATGTAGCCAACCTTGATATGGAAGTTGTGGATTGCGGCGTGCCGCTCCTTTCTATGCACGCACCTATGGAAGTTGCATCGAAACTCGATATTTATATGGCATATAAAGCATATAAGGCGTTCTTTGCGGAGTGAGAGCGGTGAAAAGAGTGCAGAACGCGCAAAACAAAAATATGATTATGTTTTTTTGATAAAGCAAGCATCCGCCAAATGGCGGATGCTTTTTTATTTAATGTGTTTTGCGTTTTGAACAAACTTCGCCTTTCGGCGTACACAAAGTACGCCTTCGGGTGCCCTTCGGCGCAGTTTGTTTAATCTGCATCTCTTTTCCCTCGCTCCTTTGAAAATATGGAGAAAAAGAGCGCAGAAGGAAAAAAGATTGTCAGGATGAGGTTCTCGTTTATCGAGAACCTTTTTTCTTTGAATAAGCAGAAAGTTTTTTCATATAGGGGATGACCTCCTTGACGTCCCGCAAGCCTTCCCCCTCGGGGGAAGGTGGATTTTGCGGAGCAAAAGACGGATGAGGGGATTTAAAGATGCCGATACGAAAAATCAGCGAGTTTTAACACCTCACCACCGCCTGCGGCGGAGCCTCCCCTCAAGGGGAAGCCATTAGATCGCCGAAGGGTGTATATCAATTTTAAAAATTCTTTTAAAACCGCAAGAAATTCTTGATTTTTCTTGCTTTTCTTGTTTACAAAAAGGCGGTTTTGTGGTATGATATAAGATATAATAGAGTAAACTAGCGCAAGTTGTGCACACTAGATAGAAAACAGAGCAAAGGAGGCCGGAAAATGGCAAATGAATTTGTTGTAACTCTCACAAAAGAAAACTTTGAAGAAACAGTTTTAAAATCCGATAAACCCGTTTTAGTAGATCTCTGGGCATCCTGGTGCGGTCCCTGCCGCATGGTGCTTCCTCTGATTGACCAATTGGCAGAAGAATATGCAGGTCGCGCGGTGATTGGTAAAGTCAATGTGGATGAAGAAGGTCCGCTCTCTTTAGAATTTGACGTGATGACCATCCCCACCATCATCGTTTTTAAAAACGGTGAAATTGTAGATAGAGTATCCGGCGCATATCCCAAAGCGCATTTTGAAGAGATGCTCAGTAAAGCATTATAAGGAGTAGACGAATGATTACAAGCAAACAGCGTGCTTTTCTGCGCTCTATGGCAAATGGCATTACCCCCATTTTGCAGATTGGCAAAGGCGGCATCAATGATAACTTTATGAAGCAGGTAGATGATGCACTGGAGGCCCGTGAACTGATTAAAATCACGGTGCTTGAAACCGCATTTTTAGACACTCGTGACACCTGCAACTTTGTTGCGGAAAAACTGGGCGCCGAGCCTGTGCAGGCCATCGGCAGTAAGTTTGTTTTATACAGACAGTCCCGCGATAACAAAAAAATCGAACTGCCCAGAAAGTAAGCAAAAAGGAATGGTTATATGAAAACCGGCTTATTCGGCGGCACATTTGACCCCATTCATAACGGACACATTAAAGTGGCGCAGGCGGCGAAAAACAGTCTGGGTCTTGATCGGGTGATTTTCATTCCCGCAGGGGCCCCGCCACACAAAACAGATAAAAAAGTTTCGGATAAAGAGCACAGGCTTTTTATGACCCGCCTTGCCGCAGATGCGGTGGGGGCAGAGGTTTCCGATTGGGAAATCCGGCAGGATAAGAAAAGTTACAGCGTGGATTTAGTCCGTCACTTTAAAGAAGAACTGCCCGAGGATGAACTGTTCTTTATCATCGGCGCGGATTCTTTCCGCGATTTGCCTCTTTGGTACCGGTATCGGGATCTTCTTTCTATGTGCACCTTTTTGGTGGTGTCCCGCCCCGATGTGCCCAAAGAAACCATGCTTTCTAAATATGCAGGGGATGAAAAAGCGCCCCGCGTGTTCTTTTTAGATGATATTTTGGTGGATATTTCATCCACACAGATTCGCGAAACGGTAGCCGATGGGGGCGACATCAGTCGGCTGGTACCCCCTGAAGTTTTTGACTATATCAAAACACACAAGTTATACACAAACGGAGGATAAAATGGATTTAGGCACAATCAATGTAGAGGTTTTAAAAGAAAAACTATCCGGCATGTTATCCCCCAGCCGCTTTCAGCACTCTTTGGGTGTGATGGAAACAGCGGAGGAGATGGCGCGACGCTTTGGTGTGGATGAAACCCGTGCCCGCATTGCAGGGCTTTTGCACGATTGTGCCAAAGACATTGATAAAAACAAAATGGTGCCTATGTGCGAGCGCCTGGGCGTTGAGCTTGACGATGTGAAGCGGGAGCAAAAAGCCCTGATTCACGCAGATTTAGG
This sequence comes from Clostridia bacterium, assembly GCA_045652815.1. GTDB lineage: Bacteria > Bacillota > Clostridia > UBA1381 > UBA9506 > UMGS755. The sequence goes on along the minus strand of JAZOLH010000012.1, from coordinate 21,645 downwards.
CGCGGCACTACTGGAGCCCGAATTTGGCATCTGTGATAGTGAGATTTATGATGCGATTAAGTATCACACTTTGGGTCGCGAGAATATGACGGATTTAGAAAAAATCCTGTATCTTGCCGATGTGATTGAACCGTACCGTAAGCCCTATGAAGGCATTGAGGATTTGCGCAGGCTCTGCAAGTGCGATTTAAACTGCGCGATGCTTTTTGCTGTGGAGCGTGCCATTGACTATGTGTGCCACCGCCACAGAAAGTTACATAGTCAGACGCTGGCTACTCAGCAATATTACCTAACCATTTGCAAAGAAGGAGGCAGACGGTAAATGGAAGCAAGAGAAAAAATGCTGCAAATCGTGCGGCACTTAGATAGCAAAAAGGCAAGAGACATTAAGGCTCTTGGGGTTTCTGATTTAACCATTTTAGCAGACTATTTCGTGATTTGTTCTGCGCCTTCATCCACTCAGGTGAAGTCCTTGGCAGACACATTGGAAGAAAAAATGGATTCTTTAGGCGTACCCATTACGAAAATGGAAGGCAAGCAGGGTTTTAACTGGCTGCTGCTTGACTATTCTGACGTAATTGTGCATATATTCTATCAGGAAACAAGAGAATTTTACGGACTGGAAAAACTTTGGCAGGATGCAGAAGTTATTTCCTTGGACGATATTTTGGAGGAGGACTAAAGAGGATGGATTATCAATTTCAAAAAATCGAACAAAAATGGCAAGCGTACTGGGATAAAGACAATACTTTCCGCGCAGAAAACGGCACCGATAAGCCCAAGTTCTTTGCGCTGGTAGAGTTCCCCTATCCGTCAGGTCATGGCCTGCACGTAGGTCACCCCAGAAGCTATACAGCCTTAGATATCGTGGCACGTAAACGCCGCATGGAAGGTTACAACGTTTTATACCCCATCGGTTGGGATGCCTTTGGTCTGCCCACCGAAAACTTTGCAATTGCCAACAAAATCCATCCCAAAAAGGTAACCGCGGATAATGTTGCAAACTTTAAAAGACAGTTAAAGAGCATCGGTTTCTCTTTTGACTGGACTCGTGAAATCAACACCACCGATCCCGAATACTACAAATGGACTCAGTGGATTTTCTTAAAACTCTTTGAAAAGGGTCTGGCTTATAAGATGGAAATGCCCATCAACTTCTGTACTTCCTGTAAGGTTGGTCTTGCTAACGAAGAAGTTGTTAACGGTGTTTGTGAACGTTGCGGTAGCGAAGTTGTCCGCAAGAACAAGAGCCAGTGGATGCTGAAGATTACCGAATACGCGCAGCGCCTCATTGACGATCTGGATTTAGTTAACTACATAGAAAAAGTTAAAATCCAGCAGGCAAACTGGATTGGTCGCTCCGAAGGTGCGGAAGTTGAGTTTACCGTAGCAGGTACAGACGATAAACTGACCGTTTACACAACCCGTCCCGACACCCTGTTTGGTGCAACCTATATGGTTCTGTCTCCCGAACATCCTTACCTTGATAAATATCAGGATAAGATTAAAAACTATGCTGAAGCGGTGGCTTATCGCGAAGAAGCCGCTCGTAAATCCGAGTTTGAAAGAACTGAACTTGCTAAAGATAAAACAGGCGTATGCTTAGATGGTCTCTGCGCGGTTAACCCCGTTAACGGCAAAGAAATCCCCATCTTCATTTCTGACTACGTTTTAATGAGCTATGGTACCGGTGCTATTATGGCGGTTCCTGCTCACGATGAACGTGACTGGGATTTTGCTAAAAAGTTCAATCTGCCCATCATCGAAGTTGTGGCAGGCGGCGAAGACGTGCAGCAAGCGGCTTACACCGATACCAATAGCGGCAAAATGGTGAACTCCGGTTTCTTAGATGGTATGGAAGTAAAAGAAGCCATCGCGGCTATCCGTGATTTCTTGGAAGAAAAGGGCATCGGTCGCAAAAAGGTAAACTACAAACTGCGTGACTGGGTATTCTCCCGTCAGCGTTATTGGGGCGAACCCATTCCTCTGGTGCATTGTGATAAGTGCGGTTGGGTGGCTCTGCCTGAATCCGAACTGCCCCTGACTCTGCCCGAAGTGGATAACTATGAACCCACCGATAACGGTGAATCCCCCCTTGCCAAGATGACCGACTGGGTGAACACAACTTGTCCCCATTGTGGTGGTCCCGCTGTTCGCGAAACCGATACTATGCCTCAGTGGGCAGGTTCTTCCTGGTACTTCCTGCGCTACATTGATCCCCACAATAACGATGCATTGGCATCAGAAGAAGCCATCAATTACTGGCTGCCGGTTGACTGGTACAACGGCGGCATGGAACACACCACACTGCATCTTCTGTACTCTCGTTTCTGGCACAAATTCTTATATGACTGCGGCGTTGTGACCACCCCCGAACCCTATGACAAACGTACCTCCCACGGTATGATTCTGGGTGAAAACAACGAAAAAATGTCCAAATCCCGTGGTAACGTAGTAAACCCCGATGATATCGTAAACGAATTCGGTGCAGATACTTTCCGTACCTACGAAATGTTCATTGGTGCCTTCGATCAGGCAACACCTTGGTCTATGAACGGTGTTAAAGGTTGCTATCGCTTTATGGAACGTGTTTGGAATCTGCAGACCATTCTTTCTGATGAAGAAGGCTATTCCAAAGACTTTGAAAGCCTGATGCACAAAACTATCAAGAAGATTACTGATGACATTGAACGTATGAAGTTCAACACCGCCATCGCAAGCCTGATGGCACTCATTAATGAGTTCTATAAAAAAGGCAGCGTAACCCGTGGCGAACTTCGTACCTTCCTGCTGCTGCTGAATCCCACCGCACCTCACATCACCGAGGAAATGTGGGAAACCAATGGTTTTGGCGGTATGCTTCACGATGCGGCTTGGCCCACCTACGATGAAGAAAAGACCAAGGACGAGTCCGTTGAAATCGTTCTGCAGGTTTGCGGCAAACTGAGAGATAAAATTATGGTGCCCGCAGGTTTAGATCGAGCAGGCCTTGAAGAAGCTGTTATGGCAGATGAAAAGGTTAAGAAACTGCTTGAAGGTAAGACAGTGGTTAAGACCATCTGCGTACCCGATAAACTGGTTAACTTCGTTGTTAAATAAGACGGTCGGTTAAAATTGCGCATAGCGAGCGAGTCTCACCCCTCGACGTACCTTTGTACGCCTTCGGGCTCGGTCGAAACGGATGAACCGTTTTCTCCTTCGACTCTCTCACTCTGCATCAATTTTCCCTCGACCGAGGAAAAAGTATTTGAATGGATATTTAAAAGAGATTTGCCTCCTGGCAAATCTCTTTTTTTCTCGTAGGGGTGGGGCTCTGCTCCCGCCCGAAAGGCTTCCCCTTGAGGGGAGGCTCCGCCGTAGGCGGTGGTGAGGTGTTAAAACTGCCCCATTTTCATAGCGGCATCTTGAAAGCCCCTCATCCGTCAGCTTCGCTGACACCTTCCCCCTCGGGGGAAGGCTTGCTACAAAGGTAAAGAAAGATTTTTGTCATTTTTTGCAAGAAAAAGCAAAAAATATGAAAAATCTATGGACAAACTTAATCTTTTATGCTATACTAATCCAGCAAGACAGATTTCGTGAAGAATGAAAGAAGGTAAAGCCATGGAAACACAGCGCCCGAAGGCCTGGAACGAAATGTTTGAAAAGTTAACATTCATGCCCGCTGTTGTCCGCGCTATTGAAAAAGTCCGTGATGCGAACTGGAGTATGACCCCCGCGCAACACGACCAGTATGAAATGCTTTATATGAAAAAGGGTACAGCCACCTTTGAAATCGAGGGTATTGATGTGCATATGGCGCCCAACTCTGTGATTATCATCAAGCCGGGCAAAACCCATAACTTCATTGTCCGCTCCGATAGTTGCGAACTCATCACGCTGTACTTCCAGCTGAACAAAGCCAAAAAGGAAGTGGGCACCAGCCACGATTCTTTAAACGACTTTGTGGATTACATTGAAGATGAAGCAACAGGTGCATTCATTCACTTAAAACTGGGCAAGAAAAATGATATTGTTTATGTAATGAACCGCATCCTGAGAGAAAAAATGAAATATCAGGTCTGGGGCGACTTTTTGAGCAGTCTTTTGGTTATTGAACTGTTTGTGCTTCTCTCCCGTGCGCTGAAGCAGGAATGGGAGCAGAGTGCTAAAAACCGCAATTTAAAACTCCACGAACTCTTAAACATCGCAAAAGAATATATTGATAACAACTATTCTAAAGATTTAACCCTCTCCGATGTGGCGAAATATATCTACTTATCTGACAGTTATTTTGCTCATTCTTTTAAGGATAAGTTCGGCATTTCTCCCAAAAGTTATATTTTGAAAACGCGCATCAGCGAGGCCAAAGCCCTTTTGGAAAATACCGACCTGAAAATTTCCGATGTGGCAAAATCCGTTGGCTTTTCCAGTCAGCAGCGCTTTAACGATATTTTCAAAAAATATACGGATGTAACGCCTCTTGCCTTCCGCCAGCAGAAGAAGCTGGAGCGTCTTAACCAAGAGGGCGCATTTTAAATGAATATGGGTGCGTTATCGCACAAATGATGTTACCGTAACAAGAGCCCTTTGGGGCTCTTGTTTTCTTTAAAATAATTTGCAAAATCCGTTGTATTTTGGGAAACAGTGTGGTACAATAAAAACGTTGTGAAAATTGACTACGGAGATGATAGTATGGGCGTTGACGTCATTGTTCAGCAACTGATTATGATGTCCACCATTGCGCTGGTTGGTTATATCGGCGTTAAAACTAAATATGTATCGGCAGACCTTCGGTACACGGTTTCTAAACTGATTCTGCGCATCACTATGCCGCTACTGAATCTAACGGTTATTTCAGGTCGCCAGATGAACCCCGAGCTGATGAAAAATGCCGCCATTGTGATTATCTCGGCTTTTTGTCTGATTGTGGTGATGGTGCTTTTGGGGCTATTAGTTGCCAAACTCTTTAAAATGCCCCCTGCCATCCAGTCGATCCACACCTGCATGAGTGCGTTTGGTAACGTAGGTTTTATGGGCTATCCCTTAATGCAGGCGCTGTTTGGGGCCGAAGGCCTTTTCTATGCGGTGATGTATGGTCTTGTGCACGACCTGTTGTTCTGGACGCTGGGCCTTTTGGTGATTGCCAAAGCCGGTGGCGGTAGTGTCAAAGGTGCGGCAAAGAAACTGTTAAATCCTGTAACGCTTTCGTATCCTGTGGCACTTTTAATGCTTGCACTCGGTCTTAAATTCCCCGAATTGTTAAATACAACGCTGTCCACCGTGGGCAATATGACAACGCCCCTTGCAATGCTCTTTGTGGGTATGGCGCTTGCCACCATTAGTGCGAAGGGTATTTTAAAACAAAAAAGTATTTACATCATTGTGGCGCTGAAAATGCTTCTTTTACCTGCCGGTTTTGCTCTGTTTTTTAAATGGATGGGGATCTCCGGTGCGGTCCTTGGCGTTATCATTTTGCAAACTGCGATTCCTGCCCAGTCAAGCCTTGGCGTTGTGGCAGAAGAACACGCGGCCAAAGCGGCGGATTACGCCACACAGGGCATTTTTATCACAACAATTTTAAGTCTTGTTACATTGCCGATTCTCTACGCCTTGATTCTTCATTTAGGATAATGAAAAGACCGCTAAAAGCGGTCTTTTTTTCATTTAATTTTCGCAAAACCCGTTGTTTTTTTCGGCTTTCTATGATAAAATAATAAAGTTAAGGCTAAAAAGAAAACAATTGAGAAAAAAGAGGCTGTAAAAATGGAAGTTACCGTGATTATCAAGCAACTTTTGCAGATGGCAATCGTGATGCTGATAGGGTTTTTGAGCGCAAAAACGAAATATATGGAGCCGAGTCTTAAAGATAGCATCTCAAGGGTTGTGCTACGATTTACAATGCCCCTTTTGGTGCTGACAACGCTGTCTTCCAGAACCTTAAATCCATCGATGCTGAAAAATGCACTTTTGATGGTGGCGGCAGAAGTGGTTTTAATTCTGCTTTTGTATGTTTTGGGGCAGTCAACGGGCAAAATGCTCCGTATGCCCGAGAAAGTCCGCAGTGTACATACCGTGCTGATGAGTTTCGGTAACGCCGGCTTCATCGGCTATCCGCTGATTACCGCTCTTTACGGACAAGATGGCCTTTTCTATGCTGTTATTTTCTGTTTGGCACACGATCTGGTTTTTTATTCTCTGGGTATGTTCACCATGGCCCGTTCATCAGGCGGCACCATCTACGAATCCCTTAAAAAACTGGTAAACCCCGTTGCCATTGCCTTTGTGGTTGGTCTATTTATGCTGGTTTTCGGCATTCGCCTGCCGGAGACTTTGCATTCAACCCTGTCCACCGTGGGTAATATGACCACAAGCCTTGCCATGATTTTCGTGGGTATGGCGCTGGCAGAGATTGATTTTAGAAATATTTATAAACGCTTTGGGCTGTACCTTGTTATCCTGCTCAAGATGATTGTTGTTCCCGCTTTGGCGGCGATTCTGCTGGCTAAATGGGGTATGGATGCGATGGTGCTTGCGGTTATGATTATCGAAATGGCAATGCCTGCGCAGACAAGTCTTGGGGTGTTCGCATCCGATATGGGTGCGGATCCCATCTATGCCACCGAAGGTATTTTTATGACGACAGTTTTAAGCTTGTTAACGCTTCCTGCGGTGACTTGGCTGATTTCACAACTTGGTTAATATTTGATTTTAAATAGAGAAAGGATTGATTGTGATGAGTAAATTTCCTAAAGCCGCTGTGATTATGGGCAGCGATTCTGATTTCCCCGTTGTTAAAAAATGTATTGTGATGCTGAAAAAGTTTGGTATTGAGGCTGATGTGCGCGTGATTTCCGCTCACAGAACACCTGAAACCGCCGCAACTTATGCTAAAGAAGCAGAGCAGAATGGCGTTGATATTATCATCGCAGCAGCCGGCAAAGCGGCACATTTAGGCGGCGTACTTGCTGCATTTACCACCCTGCCTGTGATTGGTATTCCCATGAAATCTTCTACTCTGGATGGTCTTGATTCTCTTCTGTCTATGGTGCAGATGCCCAAGGGCATTCCCGTTGCAACCGTAGCGGTTGACGGTGCTGAAAATGCAGGTATTTTAGCGGCACAGATTCTGGCGCTGAAATATGAACAGATTGTGCCCCTGTTAAAACAGTATAAAGACGATATGGCGGCAGAAGTTGCCGCAAAAGATCAGGCTCTGCAGGCGGAAGTTGCCGCTCTGTAAGAGGTGGGAGACGATTTGATGATTCGTGCAAAACAGAGTCTTGCCGATGTGACTGCATATGCCCCCGGCAGACCTATTGATGAAATTAAAAGAAAGTTCGGACTTGAAAAGGTAGTCAAACTTGCATCCAACGAAAACCCCTTGGGTGCGCCTGCCTCTGCCCGTGCGGCAGTGAAAGAGGCGGCAGACAATGTTTTTCTCTATCCCGACCCCGATGCCTACTCCTTGCGCGTAAAACTTGCCAAGCATCTAGGCGTTCTGCCCGAAAATTTAATTTTCGGCACGGGCAGTGATGGGCTCATTGAACTTGTTTGCAAAACCTTTTTAGAAGAAGGGGACGAGTGCCTAATGCCCCATCCTTCTTTTTCCCTTTATGAGCTGAACGTACTTGCCTCGGGCGGCGTGGTGAAGAAAGTGGATCTTTCTGAAAATGGCGCGGTTTCCCCTGAAAAACTGGGAGAAGCCCTGACGGAAAACACCCGCATTCTTTGGCTGTGTAACCCCAACAATCCCACAGGCGGCATGTACACAGAAAAAGAGCAACGCGCTCTCCTTGCCAAAGTACCCGATGATTGCCTGATTGTTATTGACGAAGCCTATTTTGAATATGCAGAGGGCAGAGAAGACTATCCTGATAGTCTGGCGCTGCTGGGCGAACGGGATAATGTTTTAATTCTCCGCACCTTCTCCAAAATTTATGGTCTTGCGGGTCTGCGCATTGGCTATGGCATTGCGCCCGCAACCTTAATCGCCGAGATGGAAAAAGTGCGCCCGCCCTTTAACGTTTGTGCACCTGCACAGGCGGCGGCGATGGCGGCACTGGAGGATAGCGACTTTGTCAGCCGCTCATTATCTGAAAATGCGGCAAACAAGGCCTTTTTGGAGCAGAAATTTACCGAAATGGGGCTTTCTTATTTAGACAGTGCCACAAACTTTATCGCAGTTGATACAGGTCGCGATGCTAAATGCGTGTTTGAAAAACTGCTTGAAAGAGGCTATATTGTCAAAGGCGGTCACGTGCTGGGTCTGCCCGGTTATTTGCGTGTGACCATCGGCACAAAGGAAGAATGCGAAGGTTTTTGCGTGGCCTTGGCAGAGGTTTTAAAAGAAATCTAAGCGAAAGGAGCTTTGCAAATGAGCAAAACCGTTTCAAAAGAAGAACTTTTGCAAATGGCGGATTATTCTGCCCGTGTTGCAAGGCTTTTTACTGATAAAACCCCCAAAGCGCTGGTGATTACCTACGGTTGCCAGCAAAATGAAAACGATTCCGAGCGCATCCGCGGGATGCTGGCTCAGATGGGCTATGGCTTTACCGAAGAGGTTAGTGAAGCCGATTTGATTTTATATAACACCTGCGCTGTTCGTGAAGGGGCAGAGCAGAGAGTGCTGGGTAATGTGGGTGCGCTGTCTCACGAAAAGCGCCGCCGCCCAGACCTTGTTATCGGCATTTGCGGCTGTATGATGCAGCAAGCGCATATGGCAGAAGCCATCAAAAAGAAATATCGTCACGTATCTTTGGTGTTCGGTACTCACGTGGTGCACCGTCTGCCGCAGTTTTTATATGAAACTCTGATGGAGCAAAAACGCGTTATTGATATTACGGATTCTGAAGGCGTGATTGCAGAAGGTGTTCCCACCTATCGAAAAGGCGACCCGAAGGCTTGGGTTTCTGTTATGTATGGTTGCAACAATTTCTGTACATACTGTATTGTACCCTATGTGCGCGGCCGCGAGCGTAGCCGAATGCCCGAAAAGATTTTAGAAGAAATCCGCTCGCTGGTGGCAGATGGCGTAACGGAAATTACCCTTTTGGGTCAGAATGTTAACGCCTATGGCAAGGATTTAGATCTTGGTCTTGACTTTGCGGGATTGCTCCGCAAGGTGAATGAAATAGAGGGTCTAAAGCGCATTCGCTTTATGACATCTCACCCCAAAGATATGAGCCCTGCGCTGATTGGCGCTATGGCAGAATGTGACAAGGTGATGCCGCAACTGCATCTGCCTTTTCAGGCGGGTAGTGACAGGATTTTAAAAGAAATGAACCGCCGCTACACACAGGCCCAGTATTTAGAATTGATTGCGCGGGTCAAAGAGGCAATCCCCGATGTAACGCTGACAACTGACATCATCGTGGGCTTTCCTAACGAAACGGAAGAGGATTTTTGCGAAACCCTCCACGTTTTAGAAGCGGTGCGATTTGACAGCGTGTTCTCCTTTATCTATTCCAAACGAAGCGGCACACCTGCGGCGGAAATGGACGATAAGGTGACAGACGAGGAAAAACATAAGCGGTTTGACCGACTTTTAGAGGTGCAAAACCGCATTTCAAGAGAAATCAATGATGCCTGTATGGGCAAGACCTATGAGGTGCTGGTAGAGGGCGAAAGCAAAACCGACAGCGCTATGCTCACAGGTCGCACCCCGGGCAATAAAATTATCAATTTCCCCAAGGAAGAGGGTATAAAAGTGGGCGATTATGTAACGCTCACCGTGGATAAAACCAACACCTGGTCCTTGGCGGGAAAACTTGTTAAGTAAACGGAGGATACGAAAATGGAAGACATCTTAAAAAAAGCACACGAACTGGGAGAACTTCTGGCAAAGTCCGAAGCGCTCTTAGCATATCAGGAAATGGAAGCGGCATTTTATAGCGATGAAGAAGCGCAGAAAGCCGTTGCCACCTATGAAGAAAAGAGCCGCGCTCTGTCTGAAGAAATGCGTTCTGGCGGTATGACCCCTGAAAAACTGAACACTTTCAGAGAAAAAATGAACGAAATTATGGTAGAACTGACCGCTAATGCAACTGCTAAGGCATATTTAGAAGCACAGTCTGCATTTAACAAAGTGATTTCAAGCGTTAATGAAATCCTGTCTTACCACATCCGCGGCGAAGAAGAAGCGGGCGGATGTAGCGGTAACTGCTCCGGTTGCAGCGGTTGCCACTAAAGAGAAGTTATAACAAAAACGAGGGGGCGAAACTATGACGCCGGCAATGGAACGGTTTTTTGAACTGAAAAAAGAATATACCGATGCCATTTTGTTCTTCCGTATGGGCGACTTTTACGAAATGTTTGATGCAGATGCCCGCATCGCGGCAGAAGAACTGGATTTGGCGCTGACCAGTCGCTCAAAGAACGAGCAGGGTAAACCCGACGTGGAAAACAATCCTATGTGCGGCGTGCCCTATCACGCGGCGGATATTTACATCGGCAGATTAACCGCCAAGGGCTATAAAGTTGCCATTTGCGAACAGATGGCTCTGCCCGGTGAAGTCAGCGGCGTTCTGCCCCGCGAAGTTGTGCGGGTGGTAACCCCCGGTACCATTACGGATTTAAATCAGTTAGAAGAAAAAAGCAATAACTTCCTCTGTGCCGCTTATATGGAAAGCGGCGCTTATGGTGTGGCTTTTGCCGATATCAGTACAGGTGAACTGTTCTTGGTCACCCTGCCTTCCTGGAAAAAACTTTTAGATGAACTGGCACGCTATAACCCTGCGGAAATGATTTTCTCCGCCGGCGTGTATGCCATAGAAGAACTCAGGGAAGAAATTGCCCTCCGTTTCCACGCCCGCGTGGATAGGGCCAAGGTTGAGCCCGAATGGGAGCACTCCCGTGAACTGATTTTAAAACAGTTCGGCGTGGAATCTTTGGCAGACCTTTCCCTGCCCGAAGAAGGTCACGTGGTGAACACGTTAGGTCTTTTGATTGACTATTTAACCGCCACACAGAAAACCTTTTTAACCCATATCCGTCACATTCGTCATTATGCGGCGGAAACCTATATGGAACTGGATGCAAACTCCCGTCATAATTTAGAGCTCACATCCTCTATGCGCCTTGGCAACAAAAAGGGCTCGCTCCTTTGGGTTTTGGATAAAACCAAAACCGCAATGGGCGGACGTATGATGAAAAGTTTCTTAGAAAAACCCTTAACCAGTTGCACCAAGATTCAAAAACGCTTGATGGCGGTTGAAACTTTGGTAAAACATGCGGAACTCCGTCAGGATTTAATGGGCGCCCTGTCTGAAATTCAGGATTTAGAGCGCTTAATCGGTCGCATCGTTTGCAAAAGCGCAACCCCCCGCGAACTGATTGCCTTAAAGCGTTCCCTTTTGGTATTGCCTGAAGTGGAACTGCTCCTTGCCCGCCTGGAAACGCCTTTGATGGAAGAGTTGTGCCAAAACCTTGATACTTTAGGCGATGTGCTGGACTTACTCGAAGCCGCCATCCGCGACGATGCCCCCAATCTGCAACGAGAAGGTGGCATCATTAAACCCGGTTTTGATGAACTGGTGGATGCGGATACCGAACTGAAGGAAAACGGTCATCAGGCGGTGACCCGTATGGAAGAAACCGAGCGGGAAAGAACAGGCATCAAGACCTTAAAAATCGGTTATAACCGTGTATTCGGTTATTATATTGACGTACCCAAGTCTTTTCAGGGCGATGTGCCTGAGGACTATATCCGCAAGCAGACGCTGGCTAACAACGAGCGTTATATCAACGCGGATTTAAAAGCGCTGGAAGATAAACTGCTGGGTGCAGAAGAGCGCCTGCGCCAGCGAGAATATAAACTGTTCTGCGATGTGCGAGACGCTGTTGCCAAAGAAGTGGAACGCGTGCAACAAACAGCCACAAGCGTGGCCCTTGCCGATGTGCTTTGCTCTTTTGCAGAAGTAGCAGTTAAGAATAATTACGTAATGCCCACGGTGGACGTGTCTGACACCATTTCCATTACAGACGGTCGCCATCCCGTGGTTGAAAAAATGCTGAAAGACGAACTGTTTGTGCCGAATGATGCAAACTTAAACTGCAAGGATGAACGGTTCTTAATCGTTACAGGTCCCAATATGGCAGGTAAATCCACCTATATGCGTCAGGTGGCGCTGATTGTGATTATGGCGCAGATGGGCTCCTTTGTACCCGCATCTTCTGCCACCATCGGCATCTGCGATAAAATCTTCACCCGTATCGGTGCATCGGATGATTTATCCGCCGGTAAATCTACTTTTATGGTGGAAATGACAGAACTGTCTGACATTTTGAAAAATGCCACAAGCAAGAGTTTGCTCCTTCTGGATGAAATCGGTCGAGGTACTTCTACTTTCGATGGCCTTTCCATCGCCTGGAGCGTGGCAGAATACATAGCGAATCCCAAAAAACTGGGTGCCAAAGCCCTGTTTGCAACCCATTACCACGAAATGACCGCCTTAGAAGATCAGATAGGCGGCGTGAAAAACTATTCCATCGCCTGCAAAAAGCGTGGAGATAGTGTAACATTCCTCCGCCGCATTGTTCGTGGTGGGGCCGATGACAGTTATGGTATTGAAGTTGCGGCTCTCGCCGGTCTGCCCAAGCAGGTGATTACCCGCGCCAAAGAAGTTTTAGCCGAGATTGAATCCAAAGAGGGCAGAAGCGCTACGGTGCCTGCCACCGCACCCGTTGAAATGGATGCGCAGATGGGTATCGGCGATTTGCGTGGCTCGGAAATCGTGGCAGAACTGGAACGCCTTGACGTGACCACCCTGACCCCCATTGAAGCCATGAACATTTTATTTGAACTGCAGAAAAAAGCAAAACAGTAAGAAAGTATTGGCAGAAAGGAAGTGAATGCCGTGAAAACCCTAGCGGAAAACAGAAAAGCCCGTCACGATTATTTTATCGAGGAAACTTTTGAAGCGGGCATCTCCCTTTGCGGTACGGAGGTTAAATCCATCCGTAAGGGCGCCATGAACTTAAAAGATAGTTTTGTCAGCTTCCACGGTGGTGAGGCATTCATTAAAAATATGCACGTAAGCCCCTATGAGCAGGGCAACATTTTCAACCGTGACCCTCTTCGTGACAGACGACTGTTGCTTCACAAACGGGAAATCAATTATCTCTATGGTGCTGTCAAGCAAAAGGGATTTTCCGTGATTCCCCTGTCCGTTTATTTAAAGGATAGTTTGGTGAAAGTGCAGATTGGTCTTTGCCGCGGTAAGAAGCTTTATGATAAGAGAGCGGATATGGCAGAGCGTGATGCGAAGAGACAGATGGATCGAGTTATCAAAGAAAGAAATCAATAAAAAAGAGCAGTTGCAAAAGCAACTGCTCTTTTTCTATGTAATTTATTTATCTTCTTTTTTCTCGGTTTCTTCATTTGCGTTATTGCGACCTAACGTCAGGGCAAAGAGAGCAACCAAAATCACCGATGCGATTAAAATCAGGGAACGGGAAATGTCAGTTAAAAGCATCACGATAGCGCTGATGGCAAGGATGGCTGACAGACCGTATAAGATGATAACCGTTGTGCGGTGGGAATAGCCTTTGTCAATCAACTTGTGGTGGAGATGACCGCGGTCAGGCGTCATAATGGATTGGCCCTTTAACAGTCGTCTGATAATGGCAAAGAGCGTATCAAAAATGGGGAGACCTAAAACCAACAGAGGCACAGTGAATGCCACATAGGTTTTAAAGGGACCCTGAATGGAAATACAGGCTAAAATGTAACCTAAGAATGTAGCGCCCGTATCACCCATAAACAGTTTAGCGGGGTTAAAGTTATAGGGCAAAAAGCCAAAACAAGCGCCTGCCAAAGCCGCCGCCATAACAAGCAGGGTAACAGAGCTGATATGTTCAATCAAAAGGATGGAGAGCAGGGCAACAGCGGCGATAGAAGAAACGCCTGCCGCCAGACCGTCCAGCCCGTCAATCAGGTTTACTGCGTTGGTAACGCCTGCAATCCAGAAGATACTGCCGCCGATGGATAACCACACAGGCAGGGTCATCAAAGTATCGGTAAAGGGGTTGTTCACAACAAACACGCGAACGCCGAGCAAAACGGGAATGGCCGCCGCAACCAGCTGAATAGCGAATTTCACGATAGCGGGGCGGGGTTTGATGTCATCAAAAATACCTAAGGTAACGATGATAATCGCACCGGCTAAAATGCCGATTAAATCCCAGTTCCAGCCGCCGCCGGGCATTTTGATGTAGCCAAAGCAAAGAACACTAACCAAAAAGCCATAGAAAATGGCAAGACCGCCAAGGCGTGCTTTAGGCTCAGAGTGCATGCGGCGATTATCTTTGGGCACATCCACAGCACCAACACGGAAAGCAAGACGCTTTGCAAGCGGTGTGGAGGCATAGGCGATAATCAGAGCCACAATAAATGCGAATATAATAAAAATGCCATTACCTGTATTCATAACAGCCATTTCCTTTCCAAAAATCACTACTCAAATTATATACCTAAAATCAGTTTTTGTCAAGATTGTGCAGGGCTTTGTAGTGGCTGTATTTCAGCGATACAAAGGCCGCAACAGCGGCGCCTAAAATAGCGGCAATAATCACGGAAAAACCGTAACTGATAAAGGAGAAAAAGGGCACAACATAAATCAAGGTGCTAAGAATTGCCGCCAAGATAACAGCAAGGGTAACGCCCATAGATTTTTTCATGGCAGGGGTGATGATGCCGATGAACATACCGTAAAGGGCAAGACCCAGCGCAACGGTGATGTCTGCAGGCAGAAGTGAGCCGCCATAAGCACCGATGGCGGTACCTGCCGCCCAGCCGATGTAAGGCACAAAGGCAAGACCATAAAGATAGCGGGTGTTAATCTTATCGTGGCTTGCCGAAACAGCAAAAATCTCGTCGGTGATAAAAGTGGCAGTCAGGAGTCTTTGACCAAAGGAAAAAGACGAATCCAGTTTTTGCGTTAAGGTGATGGCCATCAGTGAATAGCGCAGGTTAATCACCAACTGCACCAGCGCCATCTCAAGCAGTGTACCTCCTGCAGCAATTAAGGAAATGCCGGCAGCTTCGCCTGCAGAGGTCAGATTCGTCATAGAAATCAAAACGCCTGCAAGGGGCGTGAGCCCTGCCGAGATAGCGGCAATGCCGATGCCGATGGCAACGCCTAAATAGGCAAGCCCAATGGGGACACCGTCTTTTAAACCTTTTTTAAATGTGTTTCCCAGTTTCATAGTGTTCTCCAAAATTGAAAACGGAGCGGAAGAGAAACCGCTCCGCTAAATTTTATTCTTCCCAGTTGTGGTAAACATCCTGCACGTCGTCGTTATCTTCTAACATGTCGATGAGTTTGTTCATCATCAGGATGTCTTTTTCATCGGTGAGGGCCACGGTGGTCTGGGGGATTTGTTCGATTTCGGCAGATGCAAAGGTGTAACCTTTTTCTTCTAAAGTGTCGCGCACCTGTGCAAAAGCGGTGGGGTCGCAAAGGATTTCAAAACAGTCTTCCTGCGGTGTGAAATCTTCAGCGCCGGCATCGAGCGCATCCATCATAACGGTGTCTTCATCCAGCGCGCCTTCTTCATTATCAATGATTAAAACGCCTTTTTTGTCGAACATAAAGCTAACGCAACCGCTCTGACCCATATTGCCGCCGAACTTATCAAAATAATGGCGCAGGTCGCCTGCGGTACGGTTACGGTTATCGGTCAGGGTTTCAACGATCACAGCAACACCGCTGGGACCGTAACCTTCGTATGTGATTTCTTCGTAGTTATCGCCGCCCAGTTCACCGGATGCCTTTTTGATGCAACGTTCGATGTTGTCGTTAGGCATATTGTTGGATTTTGCTTTTGCAATAACGTCTTTTAATTTGCTGTTGGTAGCGGGGTCGGGACCGCCTGCTTTAACAACAACAGTGATTTCGCGGCCCAGTTTTGTATAAATCTTAGCCTTTTTAGCATCACTTTTTTCTTTTTTGTGTTTAATGTTTGACCATTTGGAATGACCGGACATTGTTTTACCACTCCTATTTACATAAAATAAATTTATTTGTTTACAATAAAATCAAATCTGATTCGCATAGAAAGGATTATCCTATGGAATTTGTTTGGACTTTTTTAGTGGGCGGGGCGCTTTGTGCCATTGCCCAACTACTCATTGACAAAACCAAATTAACCCCTGCCAGAATTTTGGTGGTTTATGTTGTGGCAGGTACGTTTTTAACCTTTTTCGGTCTCTATGAACCGCTGGTTAATCTTGCCGGTGCCGGTGCAACTGTGCCGCTCGCGGGCTTTGGCTATGTGCTGGCAAAGGGTGCCGAAAAAGCCGTGATGGAGCAGGGGGCTCTGGGCATTTTAACCGGTGGGCTCACAGGTGCGGCCGCAGGCATAACAGCGGCGATTTTGTTTGGCTATTTAGTGGCGCTCATTTTCCGCCCCAAAGCCAAGTGATTATAAAAGACCCATATCCGCCATGCTAAAGTATCGGTTGCCTGACACGATGATGTGGTCGAGGACAGAAACACCGATGGCATCCATCGCAGACAGTAGTTGCTCGGTGGCAATTTTATCACCCTCCGAGGGCTGCAGGGAACCGTTTGGATGGTTATGAGTAAAAATCACATTTTGTGCTTTGTGCTTGAGCACCTCTTCTACCGCAAGGCGAGGATAGGAAGGCACTTCGTTAATGGTGCCGTGGGCGATGGCACCCTGATAGGTCACGCGGCGGGCAGAATCCACACAAATGATGCGAAATTCTTCATAAGGCTTGCCGATAAACAGATTGATGGCGAACTGACCTGCTATATCCGTTGTGGAAAGAGCAATATTCCGTTCCCATTTCGCCTGATTGTAAGCGGCGAAGAGTGAGGGCATCATCGACAGCATAAAGGCGGTGTTTTCACCAACACCGTCAACCTTTTTAAGTTGTTCGGGACTTGCATCTAAAACGCCTGAGAGCGAGCCGAACTCACGGATAAGCGCATGGGCAATGGGATTTGTGTCCCGACGACTGATGGTGCTGTATAAAAGCAGTTCCAAAATTTCGTGGGGCGCAAAATTATCAAAATTTGCATCTTTTAAAAAGCGCTTGCGCATCCGATTTCTGTGACCGTCGTGCATAGGAAAAACTCCTTATTCTTGACATGGTGAAAAAACACACTATATTATATTATACCTATATTTATATAAAATTTCAAGAGATAATTTCAAATATGGACAGAATATGGGCGTTTTACATATACTGTACCAACGGGAATGTTGTCCCCGCCCGCAAAAATCCCCAAAGGAATTAAAAAGGAGAAGAAAGTATGGAAACTGCACTGATTAGTTTTTCTTCTTCCACATCGGCAAACCGCTTAAAGCGGCTGGCGGCAGAGCAGGGTATCGGGGGCGTTACGCTGGGGCAAACGCCTCGTGCCATCAGTGAAAACGGATGCACCTACTCTGTCCGTGCGCCCCTTTCCGCTTTGGACAGATTGCTGTTACTCTCGGCGGAATATCACATTACTCATGGCCGCGTGTATCGGGAAACAACCGACGAATTTGGAAGAAAGTTTTACCAACGAATGTGAAAAAAGCCCACCGTTTTGGTGGGCTTTACTTTTTAAAGAAACAAAGATACAGCGCAGTAGATGAGTAGCAGTGCCATCACCGTGTTGGTGATGCGGGCGTATTTGGAAAACAAGAGTTTAAAAGCGGTGCCAAACAGGGCCCAGAGCACGGTGAAAACAAATCCGTTGGTGGGCAAGAAGAAAACGAAAAAGAGCATCTTCAGCGGGTCGCCGTCTGCATAGGGGATGGCGTAAATCTGCATAGCGGAGATGCAATAAATAATGATTTTGACATTCACAAATTGCAAGCAGAATCCTGCCCAAAAGCCGCCTTGTTTACTGCTATCTTCTGTGATGGCACCTGATTTAAAGGTTTTCCACGCAAGGTAGAGAAGATAAGCCGCACCAACAAAGAGCATATATTGCTTGATGGTGGGAATCAGCGCCGAAAGGGTGGTGCAAAAAATCGCCGAAAGGGCTGTGACAATCACAAAGCCGCACCAAACGCCACAGTTAAAAGGCAGTGCCCGTTTGAGCCCCTTTTGGCTTGCGTTGGACATAGACATAATATTATTCGGTCCGGGCGTGCCCGCTGTTGTAATCGCATAGGTTAAAAAGTTAAGCCAGTCCAAAAAAATGCCCCCTTTACAAGTCTTTCTTTATTGTACTATGAATACGAGAATTTGTCAATTATGCAAAAAGAAAAGCACCGCCATTGGCAGTGCTTTTTTTGATGTATCATTCTTTTATTCAGACAGGGATTTAAGATATAAAATCTCATTGCCCACAAGAAGCAGGATATTCTTTGTGGGTTTCCAAACCCTGTCAAAGTCTTTATCGGGGTAGGGGAAATTTCCAACATAGGGGCACAGTTCCACGGTAACGGTCGGTTTTTGATATTTGCGATAGACATAATCGAAGAAGGAACCGCCAACGCCTGTTCCGCTCTCGACGTATTCATCAAAACCCGTATCTTTTTTGATTTCTAGGTTGATATATGTGGGTTTTTCCGGATTATCTGCCCAGTAAAAGATTTCGCCTTGGGTATGGAAAGACAGGTAAGCGGCAAACTCATGGCTATCCACATAATCAGAAACAGCGATTGTTTCCGGCTCGGTGGCAGGTTGGTCGCCATTAAATCCGGCAGACCCTCTTTCGTTTTTGTTTTTCTCCAAAGACCAATCTTTATTGTAATTCCAGTTCAGGTCAACGCCGTGCACGTTTGCTTTCCAAGCCAAGTGGCCATATTTTTCGCCTTCATAAATACCCATAGATGCGATTTCATCGGGATTCTTTGTGGCCTCTATGCCGTTTTGCACCAGATTAACCCCGTCGGGATTGACCATAGGCACAATACAGAATGTTACGTTATCCAAAATCTCTTTGGGGTTAAATTGTCCCCACATACTGCCGCTTTTGTATGCATAGGCATATCGGTCAATGGCGTACATCAGGTATGTGGTTGCGATGTATTCTCGAGCGTGATGGGTACCGCAGACAAAGATTTTTTCAGCACCTTTTCCGAACTCAATCAGCAATAAATCTCTGCCTTCCACGGATTTGCCGATGGAGGATGTTTTAACAAGTTCGGGATACATATGCTGTAATTTTTTCGCATCAATCAGCATGGTTTCGTAACTATATGCCTGATAGGGATTCACGGTATATTCCATACGGGCAGGGTATGCCGCATACAGATACGCATTGCAGTTGCGGGTGTCAACATCGCCATATACGTCTTGGTTCACAACGTTCTGATTTCCCAAGGTGATGATGCCATCTTTATATGTAATATTACATCCAACCTGATCGCAAAGTTCACGAAGGGAAACAAAAATTTTGGAATCCTTCACGAAGAATTTGTGGGGCTGTTTTACATCTTCCCACTGATAAATCAGCGTAAAATCATTGGTTTTTCCGTTTGCATGGACTTTGAAAAAGCCGATATAATCTTCAACCCATTGCACGTTCGCACCCAAAAGCGGCGCTATGGCATATAAATCCACATAGGTTTTACCAAAGGCCAGCAGGGGAGCGGTTATCTTAGATTGAACACCGTTTACAATCACAACATCTTCATTGATTGCCATTGTAATGGCGGTGGTTTTTATTTCGGTTTCCTTTGCAAAGGTCGTCTGCGGAACCGTCATCAAACAAACCGCGGCCAGACAAAGGGCAATGATTTTTTTCATATTCATAATCAATCCTTTTCGATATATACATCGGGAGATATACTTCATAGAAAAAAAGCACTTCGGTGAAGTGCTTTTTATGGTGGGCCTTCAGGGACTCGAACCCGGGACCGTCCGGTTATGAGCCGGATGCTCTAACCAACTGAGCTAAAGGCCCTTATTAAAATGCATTTATTATTGTACCAAATCAACGTTTTTTTGTCAAGGTTTTTCCTATAAATGTCGTAAAGAAAGGGGAAAGGACAGTCGGGGGAAGCGACTGTCCTTTTTAGGGGGATTATTATGAAATTCAGAGAGTTAACTCTGTCGGGAGTGTTTCCCGATGATTACAGTATATGCTAAAATTGTGTCCTTGATATGAACAGATTTTAAACAATTTTAAAACTTAGATTTATCGATTGTTATATTCAGGCAGAGAGCGAAATAAAAGGATTTTTTTTGTAATCTAAAAATAATATTATTTTATCGAAAAAACTACTTTACAAACCCCAAATTTTATGCTAAGATTAGGGTGATGTAGCAGGTTTTTCGATATGTTCGAAAATCTTTTGCATCGTAAAATTGTTTTTAAATTTTTTCATAAAGGAGAGAAAGAAAATGGCAGACAAAATCAAAATGAAACTGATGTGTGCCGGTGCAACTTTCAGCAACATGTGCGACCGTTTTGTTGACGAAGGTTACAAAGTTGGTCAGAAAATGCCCGACACCTTTGAAGCAAAACTGGAACAGTTTGCTAAAATCGGCGGCATGAGCGCTATCGGCTACGGCTGGTTCTTAGGCGATGACCCCATCGACCCCATCAAGTACAAAGATATGCTGGCTCAGTACGGCATGCGTGTTGGTAGCTGCGGCCCCGATAACTACACCAAGGCACATTGGAAATATGGTACCTTTGCAGCTCGTAATCCCCAGACTCGTCGCGAAATCGTTGACCTGGGTAAAGCTCATATGGACTGGACAGAAGCTGCTAACGGTGTTGACATCATGTTCTGGATGGCTCACGACGGTTACAACTATCCTTTCCAGGATAACTATGAAACTCACTGGGATTACATGGCTGAATGTATCGCAGAAATCTGTGCACACAACCCCCGCGTTAACTGCACACTGGAATACAAAAACTATGAACCCTTAACTCATCAGTATGCTTCCGACGTAAGCAAAGTTATTCTGCTTTGTGATCGCGTTAACAAGATGACCGGTCATGACAACTGTAAGTTAATCGTTGACTACGGTCATGCTCTGTTCGGTAACGAAAACCCCGCAGAAAGCGTTGCTCTGGCTAACTCCTATGGCCTGCTTTCCATGATTCACTTAAATGATAACATGGGTCGTTTCGATGATGACTTAATCTTCGGTACCGTAAGCTTCTGGCAGGGTCTGGAATTCTTCTGGAAACTGCTGCAGATCGGCTATGTTAACGAAGACATCAACGATAACAAAGGTTGGTTCATCATGGATAACTGGCCGGCTCGTATGGATGGTGTTGAAGCTACCACAGAATTCGTGAAGATGAACAACCACATCATGAATCTGGCAGCATCTCTGCCCCACGATGAAATCAAAGAACTGCAGAAACGTGATGGCAACCCGCCACACATCTACAAGATTCTGCGCGAATATATCCTGAAAGAAATCTAATTTTAGGGTACATAAAGAAAAAGACCGCGATATTTTCGCGGTCTTTTTTTTGTTGTGTGGTAGGGGGGCTTGCGTGAGGAATTCTTGTCGGGCGGGGGCTTGCTCCCGCCGAATAGGTGCGCCGGTCGAGATACTATGTTGTGCGCCCGGAGAGATACTCTGCGCTCCTTGATTTTTCGGCCATTGCGAATGGCACCCGAAACAACATAGGTGCTCGAGGCTTTGGCAGACCGACAAAGCTATCGCGCTTTGTCGGCTGCGTCGGCGAACTCCCTGCGGGAGTTCATCTCGCAGGAAGCATAAAAAAATCC
>JAZOLH010000011.1:0-76079 GCA_045652815.1 Clostridia bacterium | reverse complement strand
TAGCACGCACCGCCGATACAAAAATCGCCATACTTTTTGATATCCTGCACCAGTTCTGCGGCGTAGCGGTATTCCCTTTTGACATCTTTGGGACTATCGGCAGGAATATCGCCGCGGAGCGCCAGAATGTTTTCGATACCGCTTTCCTTAAGCGCCGCCAGTTGCTCCATAATCTTATCCTTGGAAGAAGACAGACAGGTCAGGTGTGCAAGCGGTGTTACCCCATAGGTCTTTAAAATATTTGCCGCAATGGAAACCGTGTAATCGCTGGTGCCGCCGCCTGCCCCGTAGGTCACACTCATATAGTGGGGCGAAAGGGCCGCAATGGCTTCCGTTGCTTCCCGCACACTTTCATATGTATCGCTTGTTTTGGGCGGAAACACCTCAAAAGATAGCGTGGGCTTCTTTCTTGCAAATAACTCTGACAATTTCATCATATCATCTCCATATGTTTGAAATAAGGATGCCGCAAAGGGTCGGCATCCTTAGAATTAAGCGTTTTGCTTACGTAAAACGTAATGATTATATGTGTTATTAATTTTTACTTCCTGACTGTTTAAATCAACTTCATCAAGGTAAATTGTCACTTTGTTATAGCGCTTGCCCTCTTCTGTAATCACCTCTCTGTCGCCTTCCATCACGCAAAAAGAAGGGTTCCAGATACAAGTGGCATTCATACCTTCCAAAAACAGTTCGGCTGTGCCGCCGCCATAATAGGTAATATCTTTGCTGTAGTTTGAACCAACGGGCTTCATTTCAATGTCCAGTTTGCCTGACCCGGTTTCAGACTGGCTGATTCTCACAAACAAGTTAGAAACATAGCCACCGTCCTGTTCATCACACACCAAAAAGTCCGCAGGGAGCATGGATAAAAAGTCTTCAATGTTCTGCTCGGCCTCCTGCTGCTTCATAGCAACTTCCTGCGCAAGTTCAACCTGTTTTTTTGTTTCAATGGCATTGTGTATAAAAAAACCGCCAACAACACAAATCAGCAAAATTGCCGCGATCATAATAATGCTCCATACGTTATTCTTCATTATACTTCCTCCTAAGAATGATTCTGTGGTTATTATACCAAAATGCGTCAAAAAAGTCAATAAAATGCCAGATATCATTGATTTTTCTCTGCATTTGAGATATAATGGAAGATAGATTTTTTGAAAGAGGGATAGTATGGTTGGTGTTATTGTTAATTCAGTTGCTGTTATCATCGGCAGTTTGATTGGTTTAATTTTTAAAAAAGGGATTCCCGACAGGGTGAAAACCGCGACCATGACAGGTCTTGGTGCCTGCATTGTAATGATTGGTGCGTCTGGTGTGATGGAGGGCGAAAACACCCTGATTTTAATTGCTTCAACTGTTTTGGGCTCCATCATCGGTACGCTTTTAAACATCGATGGCGCTGTGAATAAATTGGGCGAGGCTGTTGAAAATAAATTTAAGAAAAAAGAAGGCGAAACCATTTCCATTGCAGAAGGTTTTGTCAGCGCCACCATTTTATTCTGCGTTGGCGCTATGGCGGTCACAGGCTCCTTGCAGGCAGGTTTAACAGGCGATAATGCAACTTTATTTACAAAATCTGCTCTCGATATGGTCTCTGCCATTATGATGACAGCAACCCTCGGCATTGGCGTTATGCTCTCCTCTGTGTCCCTGTTGGTCTATCAGGGCGCTTTGGCACTGTTGGCCGGTGTGATTGCCCCTCTGCTCAGCGCATCTGCCACTGCAGAAATGACTGCGGCAGGCTCGCTCATCATTTTAATGATTGGCACAAACTTAATGGGCATCACCAAGGTAAAGGTGGCAGACTTTTTGCCCGCCATCGTCATCGCCCCCATTTTAACCAATCTTGTCCCCTATATTTTGCAACTTTTTGCATTTTTTAATTAATGACTTTTTGCGGCATTCTTTCCAAAAAAGACCCGACATATTTTCATTTTTATCGCTTAACCTAATGGTGAAGAAAATTTGAAAATCGGAGTGAAATGCCGTGCCATATAAACTGAAAACAAAAGGCCGCATCACCTTGTTTTGCGGTCTTTTTTTATTGCTTATTTCATCGGTTGTTGCCGATTGTTATCTGCGGTTTCCTGAAAATATGACCATTTTCGAAGGGGAAGCTTTGCCCCTTTCATCCTCTTCTGCCGCCAGTTTATCCGTGCCCACAGGCACAGGCGGTGTGCTTTCGGAAACGGGCGCTTTGCAAAAGGATTCTTACAATTCTTCTGTCACCGTAGCGCAGACGGGACAATTTGATATGACCGTTAAATTGTTTGGTTTGGTGCCCATCCGCACTGTTTCGGTCAGCGTGGCCCCGCAGAAAGAACTGGCACCCGGCGGCAACACCGTTGGCATTAAAATTTTTACAAAAGGTCTGGTCTGCGTTGGCACCCAGGCAATTAAGGATAAAAAAGGGTACACCCACGACCTTGCCAAAGAGGTTGGCATCAGAAGTGGCGACATCCTTTTAAAAGCCAACAACATAGAACTAACCGAAACCGATGAACTGATTGATTTGGTGCAGGTGGCCGGTGATGCACCTCTTTCGCTCACCATTAGCAGAGATAGCAAACTGATGGAAAAGCGTTTGTCTGCTATTGAAACAGAGGAAGGCTATCGCCTTGGGCTTTGGCTTCGTGACAGCACAGCAGGCATTGGCACACTCACCTTTGTTGACCCCGCCACAAATGAGTTTGGCGCCTTGGGGCACCCCATTACCGATTCTGATACAGGCACGGTAATGCCCGTACTCAGCGGGGCACTTCTTAATGCGGAAATCCTCACCGTGCAAAAAGGAGAAAAGGGCGCACCCGGTGAACTCAAGGGCTTTTTAAAAACGGGTCAGGCGGAAATCGGTACGGTTTCTGCCAACACGGAGCACGGGATTTTCGGCAAACTTTCAGAAGAGCCCGATGCAAACTCACTCTGCCCCGTCGCCTCGGGTAGCAACGTGAAAGAAGGCAAAGCCATTATTCTATCAAACGTTTCACGAAATACGGTAGAAGAATTTGAAGTTGAAATTCAAAAAAATATTCCTTTTAATGCAGGTGGCGGGAAAGATATGATCATCCGCGTGACAGACCCTGACCTAAAAGAAAAAACAGGTGGCATTGTGCAGGGTATGAGCGGCTCCCCCATCATTCAGGATGGAAAACTCAGCGGCGCGGTGACCCATGTGTTTGTGAACGACCCAACGAGGGGCTATGGAATATTTATCGAAAATATGCTGGCTGAGGCAGGTTAAAAAAGACAGAGGCTTTTGCCTCTGTCTTTTTTTTACAAATCTTTTTTAAGTTTTTGATAGTTTTTGCTTTGCATTTTCTTGGCAACGGGTCCTCTTAAATTCCCGGCTAAAACGCCCAAAATCCAAACGTAGCGCCAACCGACAAAGGTGCCGAGCAGAACAGCCAAAAGAGCCGAAACAAGCCAGTAAAGCAAGGAACTTATTCCGTTCAGGCGATTCAGTTCTTTCAGAAAATCCACACCTGTCACATTATGCGGTGCATTTTCAATAAACTCTGCCGCGCCGACAGGACCCAAGCAGGAACGAAAATCCTGACTGCACATCTCCGCAGCCGCCCCATAACTTTTGCTGTTTAAGATGGTTTGAACTGCCTTGCGAATGCCCTGCTCCGAATCACCAGATAGCATAACGCCTGCCCCCATTTCGCAGACCCGTCTTGCCACAGCCTGCTGCTCGCCCGTTTGGGGATACAGCACCATAGGCGTTGCCATATAAAGACTTTCCGAAACGCTGTTCATACCGCAATGGGTAATAAATGCATCGGCCTTTGCCAAAAGTTCCACTTGGTCAACTTTCGGAAATGCCTGCACATTCTCGGGCAGTTCGCCTAAAAGTGATGCATCCATAGTTGTGCCATAGGAAATCACAAGATCCAAATCTAAATCACCCAGCGCAGCGATGCATTTGCGATAAAAATCAGGGCGCTCGTTGATAACCGTGCCCAGAGCAATATACACAAGCGGACGCACTTTTTCCTTTTGCGGAAGTGTTTTAGAAAAAACCGAAGGACCGCAGAAGGCATAATGCTTTGAGAAACTCTCCCCAAAGGGCTGGAATGCACGAGATGTGTAAACCACCGTATCCGTATCGTTATCATTTTGAATCAGGTTTAACGGATTCTTCACAACATAGCCCAAGGGCTCTAATTTTTTAAGTTCTTTGGCAATCTTGGAAATACCGAAAATCATATCAAAAAGTTCCCGCCCGCTATATTTCATATAGGAAGAGGACAGTTGATTAAAAGCAAAGGTACTGGTGGACACCACCATAGGAATCCGATGTTTCCACGCCGTTAGTTTCCCCCAGAAGCAAACTGAATCGGTATAGATGACATCAGGGGCAAAAGATGCCATTTCCGCACTTAAAAAAGCATCCATATTCAGCGTGATACGGATGGATTGTATTGTCATTTCTGTGTTGGATACAGCTTTTAACCGTTTTTCTGCCTGCTCATCCAATGCACCAAGAAACCGTTCGCAAGAAATAAATTCTGCACCGGTTTTCTCTATTTTTTCCTTAAATTCATTAAAAGAATAAAAACGGACGATGTTGCCACGCTTTACCAGTTCTGCGGCAACGGGAAGCATAGGATTCGTGTGCCCGTGGGCAGGAATACAAAAGAACGCGATTTTCTTCATAGGAAGTCACCTGCTTTCATTCCTCTATTTCATTAAAAATATGTCTGATAAAATCTTGCTGTTTTTCTTTCGGCAGAATGGCAAGACCTCTTTCTGTGTCACCAAGAACGATAATTTCATCGCCGGGCTGAAGGTCAAACATTTCTCTTGCCTCTTTGGGAATCACAAACTGACCCTTCTCGCCGATTTTAACCATCCATGCAAATTTATCCTCATGTACTACCATAGTCCCACCTCATTTGTATGATTAGTATGATTAATCATACCACAGATAACAACATTTGTCAAGGGAAATGCAACCCGACTTTATTGACTTTACCTTGAAAACAAAGTATAATGAAAGAAAAGGCGGTGATACTGTGGCTGTGATTGACAGAATCCTTTCAAAACTGGATGAACATTTACATAAAAATGATTATGTTTCTGCCGAAAAGCATCTTTTATTTTGGCTCGACGAGGGCAAAAACAACGTGCAGGCAGAGATTTTGGTGCGCAACGAACTGATGGGGCTTTACCGTAAACTCGGCAGAAAAGAAGATGCCCTTGCCCAAGTGGATGCGGCACTTTTAATCATTGAAAAACATAAACTGCATCGTCAGGTTGGCGCCGCCACCACTTATTTAAACGCCGCCACGGTGTATAAGGCCTTCTCTATGGCCGAACGTGCCCTGCCCCTTTACGAGCAGGCAAGAGAAATCTATGAAGATAGCTTAAAGCCCACCGACCCGCTTTTGGGCGGTCTTTATAACAACATGGGTCTTGCTTTGGTGGATGCAAAACGCTTTTCTGAAGCCAAAACTTTATATGAAAAAGCGGTTACCGTGATGAGTCAGAATGAGGGGAACGGTCCCGAAGTTGCCATCACATTTTTAAATATGGCCACCGCCGCCGAGGCAGAATTCGGTTTAGAAAAGGCAGAAGGATTGATTTCTGCCTACCTGGAAAACGCCAAACTTCTCCTTGAAAGTCACAAAAAGCAAGACGGAAATTATGCCTTTGTTTGCGAAAAATGTGCCTCCGTTTTTGGATATTACGGGCATTTTCTCTACGCAAAAGAACTCTCCGAGCGGGCAAGGAGGATTTACGGACAATGAAAGGTTTAGAACTTGCTAAAGCGTTTTATGATACATATGGTGCGCCAATGCTGGAAGATAAGTTTCCCCATCTGTTAGACAAAATTTCGGTGGGACTTTGCGGCAGTGGGTCTGAATGTTTCGGCTATCATGACATCGTTTCTCAAGACCACGATTTTGAGCCGGGTTTTTGCATTTTCATCCCCGATGAAGACGTCATTGACTCCCGCGGTGAATTTGCGTTAGAACACGCCTATTCCAAACTCCCCAAGGAGTTTATGGGTTATAAGCGTAGCCCTCTCTCCCCTGTTGGCGGCAATCGTCACGGTGTGATTCGTCTATCTGATTTCCTGAAAGAAAAAACAGGCACGCCCGATGGCAACCTGACTCTCGCCGATTGGTTTGCCCTGCCTGAGCAGGCACTTTCTGAGGTGACAAACGGAGAGATTTTCCGCGATGATGCAGGTCTTTTAACCGCCATCCGCTCTCGCCTTGCCTACTTCCCCGAAGAAGTGCGGCTGAAAAAACTGGCGGGACATCTTTTATTGATGGGACAAGCGGGAGAATATAATTATCCGCGCCTGATCACCCGAGGCGAAACCGCCGCGGCACAGCTTACGGTCTTTGAATTTGTTAAAAGCGCTATTCACGCGATTTTCCTGTTAAACAAACACTATTTGCCCTACTATAAATGGCAGTTTTACGTTCTGCGGACCTTACCTTTGCTTTCCTGCCTTGCAGAACCTCTTGAATATTTGATTTCAAGCGGTAACCATGAGCCGGACAAAAAGAAAGACGCCATCGGGCAGATTTCTGCCGCTATCATCGAGGAACTCAGAAAGCAAAATATAAGTGATTTTAAAGATAACCAAATGGAAGGTCACGCTTACAGCGTGAATGATAAAATCTTAAGTGGTGAACTGAGAAATTTGCACATTCTGTTTGGGGTATAATAAAAAGGCTATGACGAAAGTCATAGCCTTTTTTATATGCTTGTTAATCTCTGCTGAAAATGGCAATTAAGACGCCCTCACGGACGCTGATTTTGGCCTCATCTGCCACAAACTCGTTGCTGACGCCATAGGGGTTGCCCCAATCCATTGTGCCATCATTAACGGGATAATAAACGCCTTCTGCATAAATGCCCGATGCCTTTGTCATCGGAAGCAGTGACAGTTTGCATCCTTCCCGTTTGGGAATGATGACTTCTTTATCAATCAAAAAAGTTTCATTATGTTCATCAATCAAGCGGATGGTCACGCCATGATCCAGCCCCAGCTTTAAAAGAGACAGGGCGGCTAAACTGTGGTCTTGTCTTGTGCCGCGGGCGCCGAAGAGCAACATTTCCTTTGCCCCCTGCTCCATCGCCACCACGATGCACTCGTGCAAATCCGTTCTGTCTTTTTCCACGGGGAGCACACGGATTTCAGCATCCCTTGGCGCTTCCTCACGAGGAGCAGAATCAAAATCGCCAATGACGATATGAGGTTTTATCCCCATCTTTTCTGCATTTTTATAACCCGAATCGGCGCAGAAAATCACATCGTCATCTTGTAAAAGCGGTCTGTAAAAAGCAGGGTCGCTAATCGCGCCCCCTGCTATAATAATCGCCCTCATCTTGCGCCTGCCGCTAAAAAGTCACGTACTGCCTGTGCGGGGTCTTCGCTACCGAATACCGCACTACCTGCAACGATAACGTTAGCACCGGCAGAAACGGGGATGTCTAAGTTAGAAAGGTACACGCCGCCATCAACCTGAATGTCAAAATCGGGGCCCAGCATTTCTCTTGCCTTTGTGATTTTGTCGTTAACATCCATAATATATTTTTGACCGCCAAAACCTGCATACACGCTCATAATTAAGAGCATATCAATCTTGCCAAAGTAAGGAATTGCTTTTTCCAAGGGCACGTCGGGGTTCAGCACCACGCCTGCCTTTTTGCCCAGCGCATGAATTTCGTCCAGCGTTGCATCAATATCGCTATCGCAATCCACGTGGATGGTGATAATATCAGCACCTGCATCAGCAAATGCCTTTACGTATTTATGAGGCTCGCTGATCATCAGGTGAGCATCGAAAATCATATTGCTTGCGGAGCGCAGGGATTTGATAACAGGCACGCCAAAGGAAATATTGGGCACCTGATGACCATCCATCACGTCTAAATGCAGGTACTGTGCGCCTGCTTCTTCGATGGTTTTAACCTGTTCGCCAAGTTTTGTAAAATCTGCCGCGAGTAGCGACGGTGCTAAAATAAATGCCATTTTTTATGTACCTCTTCTCTAATTTATTATCCCTCCACCGCCTTCGGCGGTCCCCCTCCCTTTAGGCAAGGGAGGCAAAGAGGAGAATTTTTACCATTGTTTTTGTTTTTTCGCCTCTCCATAGAGTGCGCAATAATTATCGTATCGTTCCTGTGCGATTTTGCCTTCTGCCAGTGCTTCTTTAACGGAGCATCCGATTTCTGCCACGTGAGCGCAATCGGAAAATCGGCAAGTGCCTGCATGTTTGGCAATTTCGGGGAACAAGCCTGCCAATTCTTCGGCTTTGATGCCCTCCGCCGCATAGGATGAAAAACCGGGGGTATCCAGCACATAACCGCCGAAAGGAAGGTCTAACAGTTCCGAATGGCGGGTTGTGTGTCTGCCACGTTTTGTCTTTTCACTAAGACCGCCTGTTTCCAGTTTTGCTTCCGAGCAAAAACGATTTAAAATGGTTGACTTACCAACACCGGAGTTCCCTGCAAAGGCGGTGATTTTATCTTTTAAAACCGCCACAAGTTCGCTTGTGCCAATATCGTGTTTGGCGCTAACCATCACGGTTTTATAACCTGCAGTTTCATAAATTCTCGCGATTTCTTTCGCCCTTTTTTCGTCCAAATCCAGTTTATTGATGCAGATGACAGGGGCAACACCCAGTTTTTCCGCTGTCACAGCCAGTTGGTCGATTAGGAGCAAATTCGGCTCGGGGTGACCTACTGCCAGAGTAATCACCAGTTGGTCGATGTTAGCAACAGGCGGACGGATGAACACGTTTTTGCGGGGCATAATTTCTTCCAAACTGCCCTTTGTGCTATCCTCGGCTGTGGGGCAAACTGTTACTAAATCGCCCACAACAGGACTTTCCCCCGCCTTGCGAAAATGACCGCGAGCACGACATTCAAGTAAACCTTCGGCGGTTTTCACATAGTAAAAACCGCCGATACCTTTTACAATTGTTCCTGTTAACATAGAATCCTCGTCTCCTTAACCCGCATTGGGAGGTCCGATGACGATGGGCGGATTATCGGGCGTATCCGAAGGATTGGGATCTGTGCTGCCGGCATTTTTGCCATTGGATACACGCAGGTCGATGGCTGTTTTTTCCTCCACCTTAACCTTCGCACGAATAGACTGGGAAATAACAGTACCCTTGGGTTTGGTGCTATCGGCTTCAACAATGCGACCCCAAGTTAAGTTCGCATCGAGAAGTGCCGCTTTTGCATCGTTTAAGGAAAGACCTAACATATTAGGCACTTCCACGGTGGTTTCTTCCTTGCCGGAAGATACATAAACGGTTACGGAAGTTGCCGCATCAATGTAAGTGCCTGCTTCGGGCACCTGACGGACAACGTAGCCTTCGGGGATTGTATCGCTGGGTTCTTCCACAAAGGAGAACACAAGGTTTTTATCGGTTAAAACTTTTTCCGCATCTTCTTGTTTGCGGTTCACCAGTTCCGGCATGGGGAAATCGCCTTCGCCTGCGCTGATGACAACCTTGATGGTGGCATTTTCCTTCACCATTTCGCCTGCTTTGGGGCTCTGGGAAATAATCTTGCCTGCGCCGACGGATGTGCTTTGCACTTCCTTATCTACCACGATGGCAAGTTCGCTGTTAACCACCATATTCTGCGCTTCAGTCAGGCTCATATTGGTAAAGTCGGGCAGTTCAATTTCCTGCACCTTATCACCATTACTTACAAAGAAGAAGCTTGCAAGGAACACGCCGGCAACAATCACGATACCCGCTAAGATACCGGCAATGACAGCCACTTTATCTTTCTTTTCCTGCTCAGGTGTTTTTTCTTTCTTGCCTTTTTTATCGGCTGCAGCACCTGCGGATTTACCGCTATCCACTCTCTCGCGAATCAGTCTTTCATCGGTGGGGAATGTAACGGGACTGCCTGTGTAAACTTTCTTTAAGTCAATCATCATCTGGGTTACGGAGTCATAGCGCATGGTCTGGTCTTTACTCATAGCACGACGAATAACGTTTTCCAGAGATTCGGGAATATCGGGGTTTAACTCTCTGGGCAGAGTGGCTTCTTTTTCGATATGCTGCATTGCGATGGCAATGGCGGTATCGCCCTCAAAAGGCAGTTTACCTGTCAGCATTTCATAGAGCACAACGCCCAAGGAATAAATATCGGTTTTATGGTCGGTATAACCGCCGCGTGCCTGCTCGGGAGAGAAATAATGCACGCTACCCATAGCAATATTACCTGTTGCAATGGTGCCGGAACTCATCACTTTGGCAATACCAAAATCAGTAATTTTCAGGGTGCCTTCACGGGTAATCATAATGTTATGAGGCTTGATATCCTTATGGATAATGCCTTTTTTATGAGCGTGCTCTAAGCCTGCGCAAATCTGCGCCGCATAGTCAACAGCCTCGCGCCAAGGGAGAATGCCCTGAGCGTCGATATACTGTTTTAAAGTAACGCCCTCTACATATTCCATAACGATGTAATCTAAATCTTCATCGTGACAAACATCGTGAATGGAAACGATGTTGGGGTGAGACAGGCTTGCCGCCGACTGGGCCTCTGCCTTAAAGCGACGGATAAAATCCTTATCTTCACGATATTCAGGGCGCAGAACTTTAAGCGCCACATAGCGATTGAGCATCTGGCATTTTGCCTTATAGACAATAGCCATACCGCCCTTTCCGATTGTTTCAACTATTTCATAACGGCCACCGATTAATCCGTTTGTCATATATATCAATCCTTTCAGTTCTTTCCAGTTTCGTTTGTGAGAATGTTGCCCGGTTATTTTTTCCGTCCTAAAACGGCTGTGATGTTATCAAGACCGCCACGACTGTTCGCCTCTTCCACCAAGGCTTTGGCTAAGGTGTCAAGCGAACCCTTTTTGCCTTTTTGAAGCATCGCCGAAAGTTTTTCGGTTGATAACATATTGGATAAACCATCTGAGCCAAGCAGCATTACATCGCCACTTGAAACTGCAAATTCATAAAGGTCAATTTCAACATCAGAGTCTGTTCCCAGTGCTCTGGTAATAACGTTTTTCTGCGGATGGGTTGCGGCTTCTTCTTCCGTGATTTGTCCGCGGGATAAAAGCATCTGCACCAAGGAATGATCCGTTGTGATCTGGTGAAGCTGCCCTTCTCTGAGAAGGTAGGCCCTTGAATCCCCCACGTGTGCCACAACGCCTGTATCGCCTTTTACAAAGAGCAGGGTCAGCGTTGTTCCCATTCCCTGACACTCACCATCTCCACGGCCTTTTTCGTAAATCAGGCTGTTGGCCTGCTTGATGGCGGCGCCAAGAAGTTCTTTTATATCTGCCATTTCCATATCGGCACGACATTTTTCGTTAATAATTTCGCTGATGCACCCAACTGCCAGTTTGCTGGCAACTTCGCCTGCCTGATGGCCACCCATACCGTCTGCCACCATGGCATAACCTGCATCCAGTTTTTTGCTGTAATCGGAAATGTAGTAACCGTCTTCATTGATGGGACGGGTTTTGCCTACATCCGTACAGCCACCCCACTGTAACATAGAATCACCTCAGTTTCACATTTACAGTTTTATAAAAATTATCTTTCGTTTTTCACTTCGTGTTTCAGCTGACCGCAAGCAGCGCTGATATCACTGCCCAGTTCCCTGCGGGTTGTGGCGGCAATGCCTGCTTTTTCAAAGCAGGATAAAAACCGCCTAAGTCCCTCCTGCCCTGTTTTTACAAATCCCTCACGGGCTTCGTTTATGGGAATCACGTTCACGTGATAAGAAAGACCGGAAAACCGCTCCATCAGGGCTTTTGCGTGAGATGGGCTATCGTTTTTATCGCGAATCAGCGCATATTCTAAACTGATGCGCCGACCTGTTTTCTCTTGGTAGTTTTTAAGGGTTTCCGCTAACATTTCCAGAGGATACTTTTTATTGACCGGCATCATTTCGCTTCGCTCATCGTTATAGGGCGAATGCACCGATACGGATAAGGTAATCGGCAATTGTTCCTCTGCCAACAAATTAATTTTATCACATAATCCGCAGGTTGACAAGGTGAAATGTCGATATCCGATAGAAAAACCTTCTTCGTTGTTGGCGATAGCCATAAACTTTAAAACCTGCTCCAGATTATCCAGCGGCTCGCCCATACCCATCAGCACAACATTGCCGATGCGGATGCCTAAATCGCGGGAGGACACCATAATCTGCCCAATCATTTCAGCAGCGGTTAAATCACGGGCTTTGCCGCCCACCGCAGTGGCACAAAAGCGGCACCCCATATTGCAACCTGCCTGCGTGGAAACGCAGATGGTGTTACCGTGATGATAACTCATCACGACAGATTCGATAACCTCCCCATCTGCCATACGAAAGGCATATTTCACCGTTCCGTCACGGGAGACCTGCTTGCGGGCAATCTCGGGCAGTGCCATCGTGCAGTTTTCTAAAAGGGTTTCGCGGAAGTTCTTGGATAGATTGGTCATATCGTCAATGGTTTCCGCGCCGTTATAGAGCCATTTGAAAATCTGACCGCCACGATAGGCCTTTTCGCCCAGCGCCACTGCCATCTCCGCTAATTCTTCTTTTGTCATGCCATATAAATCGTAAGGTTTTGTCATGACTACTCCTTCTTCAGTTTGGCGATGAAAAAGCCATCGCCCAGTTCTCCATCGGGATAAAATGTACCCATACCGTCTTTTAAAATCTCTGCCGAAACTTTGCCTAAATGCTCATTTTGGATGGGCATCATGGAAAAGTCAGGATGGTCTTTTAAAAAGGTCTTAATCAACTTCTCGTTTTCGCCGGGATTGATGGTACAGGTGCTGTAAACCAGTTCTCCGCCTGCCTTAAGCAAGTCTGCACCGTGACAGAGAATCTCCATCTGGATGGCTTCCATCTGGCGAAAATCGGTTAAATCCTGTTTATATTTTATGTCAGGTCGGCGGCGAATAACACCAAGACCCGAACAAGGGGCATCAATTAAAATTTTATCAGGGGCTTTGTCCACCGCTATGGTGCGAGCATCTGCCGCCTTTGTTTTAATGATGGAAATGCCCAGTCGCTCTGCGGTGACCGTAACAGATTGCAAGCGGTGGTCATATAAGTCATAGGCGATGATTTCGCCCTTGTTTTCCATCAGTTCTGCAAGGTGGGTGGTTTTGCCGCCCGGTGCGGCACAAAGATCCAGCACAAAGTCATCAGGCGCGGGAGAAAGCACCAAAGCCGCCAGCCCTGCGCTTTGGTCCTGAATGGTAAAGAGACCCTCTTTGTAAGACGAAAGAGCTTGAATGCCACCGCCCTCAATGAGAACAAAGCCGTCACAAACACTGCCCTCTTTAGCGGTCACACCTTCACCGGAAAGTCGCTCAAGCAAATCCTTGCGGGTTGTCTTTAAGGTGTTCACACGCACAGACAGAGGCGGGGTTTGATTGTTTTCTTCTAAAATGGTAATGGCTTTTTCTTCGCCAAAATTATCTTTCAAAAATGCAACCAGCGGTTCGGGATGAGAATAGCGCACCGACAGGGCGTGGTTATCGTTGCCCTCCGGCAGTTTCATACCCTCTCGCGCCGCATTGCGCAAAATGGCATTGATAAAACCACGGGAACGACCTGCATATTTGCCTGCAAGACCCACGGATTCATTCACCGCCGCACTTTCGGGCACTCTATCCATAAAGAACAGTTGGTACAGCCCTAAACGCAGAATGCAAAGCACGTAGGGCGCCAGTTTTTTCAGTTTTACAGAAGACAGGCGGCTGATGATGTAATCAAGTGTCAACTGCCGACTAACCGTGCCATAGACCAGTTCTTTTGTAAAGGCCGCATCTCGACCTGCAAGCCCCGATTCTTCCATATGCTTTTGAAAACTGATGTTTAAATAGGCCCCGTTTTTATGGATATCATATATAATTTTAAGAGCAAGTTCTCTGGGCTTTGCCATCAAAATCTCACCACCGAAAATTCTCATAACTATCTACTGTATATTGTACCACATTTAAATAGGAAATGCAATATAATGTTATTTAAACAAAAAAAGAAATCCGCAAGTATTCGGCGGGGCTTTATAGGGATAAGCCGCCCAAAAACCGACTCATCCCTATAAAGACCCGCCGCCTGCGGATTTCTTTTGGATTATTTTAATATGCTTTAGCATCCATTGTTCTGATAAATTCGTTGGCCACGAAAGTTTCTTCGCCCATAATCGTATCAAACAGCATATCAGCAAAGAGCTGATGCATTTCAGCGGAGGGATGGTTGATGCGGTTGCACAAAAGCGCGGAAACATCAACACCGTCGGCCGCCAGTTTCTTCCAAGCGCCGTAACAGTCGCAAACCTTAGCGCCGCATTTTTCTGCCGCTTCTTTTGCCGCTTCCATATAACGATCCATTCTGCCATTGTTCTGATGGTCCGCGGTTATGAAAGCATAATCACGGAAGTTGGGGTCAACATCGTCTAACACGCGGGTGTTCAGCATATTCGGTGTCATAAAAATTACTTCACAACCGGTTTCTTTTAAGCGGTTAAAGATTGTCGTTAATGCGTTTATATAGTCTTCCAGTTCGCCGTTGACATCGTTTAAACCGAAGCAAACGATAACCAGTTCGGGATGATGAGAAAGCACATCACGGTCAATTCTTTCAACAGAGTTTGCCGCATGGGCACCACCGATACCGGCACAAATGGCATTCACGGGAATAGAATCACGAACGGCGTTCAGTTTCTTTTTCAGTCTATTCCAATAGACCGATTCGTAATCAATGCAACCTGCCAAGCAACCATGGGTTACACTGTCACCGAATGCAACAATATTGATAGGGCCATGAGTAAGGAGACCCTCGCCATCCATATTCAGTTTTTCTTTAACTGTCATCATAAAATCACTCCAATTTGTCGAATTCTCCCTCATTGTACCACATTTTAAGTGGGGTTGCAATAGGTTTTCACGAACTTTTTTATAAAAAGAAAACCCATCGATTTAATATCGACGGGTTTTGTCTTCTATTAGATAATTTCCACGACAACACGTTTGTTTTCGCGGTTTGCGGCAGCCTGCATAACAGTTCTGATAGACTGTGCGATTCTGCCTTTTTTGCCAATTACTTTGCCCATATCGCCTTCAGCAACGCGCAGTTCCAGCACGACGGTTTTTTCCTTTTCGGTTTCGCGCACGTCAACGCTGTCGGGATAGTCAACTAAGGATTTGGCAAGAACGGTGAGCAACTCTTTCACGTTGTCATCCTCCTAAACCATAGAAAAAAATTACTTACTGCAGGATACCGCTCTTTTTCAGCAGACCTTTAACAGTATCGGTGGGCTGAGCGCCGTTAGATAACCATTTCTGAGCTTTTTCAGCATCAATCTTGATTACAGAAGGGCTGGTCAGCGGATTGTAAGTACCGATATCTTCGATGAAACGACCATCTCTGGGGTATCTGGAATCTGCTACTACAACTCTGTAGAAAGGAGCTTTTTTAGCACCCATTCTTCTTAATCTCATTTTAACTGCCATTGTATTTTCAGCTCCATTAGTATTCTTTTATCTATAAACCACGTTGGGTGATTTACCAAGTTTAACGATGTTTTTTCTTTTTCATCATACGTCCCAGACCAAAACCGCCGCCTGAGAACTGTTTCATCATCTTCTGCATCTGTTCAAACTGACGAAGAAGCAAGTTTACATCGGAAACTTCCAGACCGCAACCTGCCGCGATTCTTTTTCTGCGGCTGGCATTGATGATGGAAGGATTCTGTCTTTCCTTCTTGGTCATCGACTGGATAATGGCTTCGGTGTGCACCATTTTCTTATCGTCAATATCCGTATTTTCAAGGGCTTTTGCATCCACACCGGGAATCATTTTAACCAGTGAAGACAGAGGACCCATTTTTTTCATCTGCTGCAACTGGTCTAAAAAGTCTTCTAAATCAAACTGGTTTTTACGAAGTTTTTCTTCCAGTTTGGCTGCCGCTTTTTCGTCAATGGCCTGCTCTGCTTTTTCAATTAAAGAAAGCACGTCGCCGCTGCCTAAAATACGGGATGCCATTCTATCGGGATGGAATTCTTCGATGTCAGACAGTTTTTCGCCAACACCCACAAACTTAATGGGTTTGCCCGTTACCGCTTTAACGGAAAGAGCCGCACCACCACGGGTGTCGCCATCCAGCTTTGTGATAATCACGCCTGTGACTTCTAAGCGACTGTTGAAACTTTCGGCAATGTTCACCGCATCCTGACCGGTCATTGCATCAATAACCAAAAGGATTTCTTCGGGGTTAACTGCTGCTTTCACATCTTCTAATTCCTGCATCAATTCATCATCAATATGCAGGCGACCGGCGGTATCGATAATCACAAAGTCGTTACCGTGAGCCTTAGCATGCTCGATGGCTTCTTTTGCGATTTTCACCGCATCTTTGCAGTCTTCCATAGCAAACACAGGAACATCAATCTGTTTGCCTACCACCTGAAGCTGTTTGATCGCCGCAGGACGGTAAATATCACAAGCGACCATAAGTGGACGCTTATTATGCTTTTTGCGCATTAAGCCGGCCAGTTTAGCACAGAATGTGGTTTTACCGGCACCCTGAAGACCTGCCATCAGCACAACAGCAGGGGTACGTTTGCCAAATTCAATACGGGCATTTTCGCCGCCCATCAGGCTAGCTAGTTCATCATTGACAATCTTGATGATTTGCTGACCGGGGGTTAAACTTTCCAAAACAGCGCTGCCCATGGCACGTTCAGATACTTTTGCGATGAAATCTTTAACAACTTTAAAGTTAACATCAGCTTCAAGCAACGCCAGTTTAATTTCGCGCATGGACTCTTTTAAGTCCTTTTCGGTAACAACGCCTTTGCTTTTTAACTTTTTAAAGGCCATGCTCAGTTTTTCAGAAAGACCTTCAAACGCCATCTGTCATGGCCTCCTTTTTATCAAAATAGAACTTACAGTTCTTTGGTGAATTCTTTTAATTTATCGGAAAACTCAGTAAGTGCATCGGACATTTTTTTAGAATGCACATAGGTTTCAGCATAACGACGCATTTTATCCACATCGCCGATGAGTTCTTCCATCTTTTCTTCTAAATCCATAAAGCGATTGACAAGACCCAAACGTTCTTCCATATCCAGCAGCAGTTTTTCACCGCGCTTGATGGCATCACGCACGCCCTGACGGGAAATCTCAAGAGGCTCGGCAATTTCAGCCAAAGATAAGTCTTCATTATAGTAAAGATCAATTGCCTGGGCCTGTTTCGGCGTTAACAGTTCGCCATAGAAATCATACAGCATTGCAATGCTCAAATCTTTGCTCAAAATTGTCTCCTCCTTTCATCGCTGTAAAGGTGTTCACCTACACACCTGTTCTATTGTACCCTATTTTGGCCTGTTTGTCAAGCATTTTTTGCAATTTTTTTGCTCTTTTTTCACCGCAAAAATTCACTTCACATTTTTACCATTTTCGGCAGATTTTTAAATGACAACAAAGCGCATATTCCTATCTTTTTCGCACAAAATACCACCGAGGCTTGTTCCTCAAAAAAAAGTAAAAAGGAGAGTATGAACCATGAATAACAACAAAAAAGTTGTGCCCGAAGCAAAACAGGCTTTAGACAGATTCAAGATGGAAGTAGCAAACGAAGTTGGCGTTAACCTGAAAGAAGGTTACAACGGCGACATCACCGCTAAAGAAGCAGGCTCCATCGGCGGCCGTATGGTTAAAAAGATGGTAGAAGCTTACGAAAACAGCATTAAATAAGGAATGTGATAAAAGGCACAGGGCGCATAAAGCATCCTGCACCATTTTCTCGCTTTTCTTCAATTAGTGCAAAACCAAAAAGAGACTATGACAAAATGGAAACCACTTTGTCATAGCCTCTTTCCTTTTTATTTCAATGCTAATCAGTACATATGCCAGGGATTTGCCTCCATAGCGCAAACCACTTCTAAAGCACTGCCAAAAGCCATTTTCAGTTCAGCTTCCATCAGGCGACAAAAGCCGATTTCTGCATCATAATGGCTCACATTCACCAAAGCAATATCATTTTCTACCGCAAAGCGAGCGTGATGATGCTTAAAGTCGCCGGAGATATAAACATCAGCGTCCAGCGCTTTGGCATCATAGACCAAGTCACCACCGCCACCGTTGCAAACCGCCACGATTTTAATGGTTGTATCCCTATCGCCTACATAAGAAAGTGTGCCAAATTGCTGTTCTGCACGCTCCAGTACATCCGAAAGTTTGCAGGGTGCTTTAAGCGTGCCGATGCGACCGATACCGCTTGCTTCACCCGTAAAGGATGTACGCTCTGTAAACGTGCCAAAATAATCTAAAAACACGTCGCAAAGACCGCCCTCTGCGCTATCATAATTGGTATGCATAGAGAAAAGACCAATGCCCTCTTTGATTAAGCGGCGGATGGTACGCTCATTGCCTGTTTGCTCGGTTAAGGATTTAACCGGACTGAAAATCAGCGGATGGTGAGACAAAATCAAATCTGCCCCCTGCTCTTTTGCCTGCAAAATCACATCTTCGGAGCAATCCAGGCAAACCATAACTTTGGAAACTGTATCACTCGCTCCCTCGATCAGATAACCGACGTTATCATAATCTTCTGCCAGATGTTTCGGCGCGATGGTTTCAAAAAATTCAGAAAGTTCTTTGATTGTTACCACGTTTTGCACACCTCCGAAAGTTTCATAAGACCCAAAACAATGGTCTTGGTTTCCTGCATTTTTTCTGCTACATCTACTTTCGCGGCATTTTCTAGACCGGAAAGGGTTTGTGTATATTTTGCCAGTAATCCCTCGATGAGTTTGGGTGCCAAGGGGTCACGATTTTTCAGTAGTGCTTCGCCTACCAAGGCATAAATCGGATCAGAAAACGTCATTTTGCCCGGGCGGACAGACAGGATTGAATAGATTTTATTCTCTTCCTGTGCCAGTTTTTCATCCACGATTTCATAGCCGTTTTCACTGAGCCAAATGCGCAGTTCCATCACCGCTGTCATAGGCTGGAGAATGTAGTGAGACAAGCCAAAAGGTGCCTGCTCTAAAATCTGCGCAATCAAAAGACCGCCCATGCCGGCAATCACTGCCGCATCTACCCCGTCTTCTTCCGTAAGTTCCAAAAGACCGTCAGATAAGCGGGTTTTGATTTTTTCTTCTAGATGAAAACGCTCTATATTTTTCTGCGCCCGAGACAGCGGTCCCGGACGCAGATCCATAGCCAGAGCTTTTTCTATAATATTTTTCTCACACAGATACACAGGAATGTATCCGTGATCTGTTCCCACATCGGCAATGGTTTCACCGGGCAGAACAAAATCTGCAATAGCCAAAAGACGCGGGGTTAAAACAGTTTCAATGCTCATAGCGAAGTTCCTTTAGCTGTTCTTACGAATTTCCGCACGTTTGATTTTACCGCCTAAAGTTTTGGGCAGTTCATCCACAAATTCCACAATTCTGGGATATTTATAAGGTGCGGTGACCTTTTTAACGTGATTCTGCAGTTCTTTCACCAAATCATCAGAGGGGGTGTAACCTTTTGCCAGCACAACTGTTGCCTTAACAACCGTACCACGCACCGGATCAGGTGCACCTGTGATGGCACATTCTACAACTGCAGGATGCTCAAGCATTGCGCTTTCTACTTCAAAGGGACCGATGCGGTAACCGGAACATTTGATAACGTCATCATTACGACCAACGAACCAGTAGTAACCCTTAGAGTCACGCCAAGCCATATCACCTAAATCGTAATCGCCTGTGCCTAAATATTTGTCTGTCAGTTCAGGGTCACGGTAGTAACCTGTAAACAGACCAACCGGCGGATTTTTATCCACGCCCATAACAACGATGCTGCCTTCTTCACCATCTTCACAGATGTTGCCATCGGCATCACGAAGCTGAATATTATACAGAGGTGAGGGTTTACCCATAGAACCGGGGATGGGGTCAAACCACTCGAAATTTGCAAGCATAACGGTACTTTCACTCTGACCGAAACCTTCGCAGAGTTTAATGCCGGTGAGTTCATACCATTTTTTGAACACTTCGGGGTTTAAGGGCTCGCCTGCGATACAGCAATGTTTAATGCAGGACAGGTCAAACTTGGTGACATCTTCCTGCAGCATAAAACGGAACATAGTAGGCGGTGCACAGAAGGTGGTAACGCCATATTCCGTGATTTTTTTCAGCAAGTTAAGGGGCACAAACTTGTCCATATCGTAGGTAAAAATAGTCGCGCCGCAAAGCCACTGACCATAAATTTTGCCCCAGCCGAATTTCGCCCAACCGGAGTCAGACACGCTCATA
This sequence comes from Clostridia bacterium, assembly GCA_045652815.1. Classification (GTDB taxonomy): domain Bacteria; phylum Bacillota; class Clostridia; order UBA1381; family UBA9506; genus UMGS755. The sequence goes on along the minus strand of JAZOLH010000011.1, from coordinate 55,800 downwards.
TGCAGTTTGTTTTCCTGCACGCGATGCCAATATTTTGCTGTTACAATGTGACCTAAAGGATAGGAAAAATTGTGGCGCACCATTTTGGGCATACCCGTTGTGCCGGAGGTAAAGTAAACCAGCATTGTATCATCCCAGCGGGTGGCTTCTTCGCCTTGGGGGCGGGGGAAAGATTCACTCTGATCTTTGATGGCTTCGTGGAAGTTAGTCCAGCCATCACGAGACTCACCCACTAAAATCTTATGTTTCAGCGAGGGGGCTTCGGGCTGTGCCAGTTCCACCTGCTCGATAACAAAGGCATCATCCACACACACAATGGCAGAGATTTCTGCCGCATTGGCACGGTATGCAATATCCTTTTTTGTCAGCTGCAAAGAGCCGGGGATCAAGATAGCACCCAGTTTATGGAGTGCAGTAGCGCAAACCCAATATTCCCAGCGACGACGGAGAACCAAAAGAACAACATCGCCTTTTTTGATGCCGATGCTTTTAAAGTAGTTGGCTACTTTGTTGGAAAGACGACTGATGTCAGAAAAACGGAGTTTTTCTTCGTGACCGTGGTCATCGCACCAAACCAGAGCCATCTTTTCCGGCTCTGCTTCTGCCCAGGCATCTACAACATCAAAGCCGAAGTTAAAGTCTTCGGGCACGGTTACTTTATAATTCTCTTTAAAATCTTCATAAGAGTTAAACTCAACTCTCGGTAAAAATCGATGTAATAACAAAACACTCATCCTTTACTATTCGGCAATCATGGTTAAGAAAACCGCAGGTTTATCACCCACGCAGCGCTGACCGTGAGGGTAATTGGGGTTAAAATAAACCGAGTCACCCTGCTCTAAAATCAGTTCCTTATCGTCAAACACCAAAGACATGGTGCCGGAAACAACATAGTTAAATTCCTGACCTGAGTGGGTAACCAGTGCCGCAGGGGCATCGGAGGGATCTAAGGTAACCAAGAGGGGCTGCATCACCTTGCCCACATAACGAAAGGCCAAATCCTTAAAGGAATAGCCGGGGTAACGGACAACGGTTCTGCCCTGACCGTTTTTAACCACGTGATAGGTATCCAGTTTCGCACGTGTACCTGTCATAATTTCTGTAAAATCCACGCCGAATTTATTGGCAATTTCGTAGAGCACGCTGATGGGCACATTTTTACCTGTTTCTTCATACTCTTTGTAAACTGACGCATCAATGCCCAGTTCTTCTGCCAGTTCTTCCTGTGTGTAGCCACAGGCCTCACGAAGACCACTGATACGCTGAGCCAGTTCAAGCAATTCATTCATGGTTGTCACCATCCTTTTCTCTTATAATGCCTTTAAAAAGGCACCGATTCTGTCTGCCAGAATTTTCTGACCATTATCATCAGGATGCAGACCATCGGGAATATAGTTTTCACAAATTTCGGGAATCTCAGGTTGCAGACCGGAGATCGCAAACATATCGCAAACCGGCAAAGAATAATATCTTGCCACCTCTTTGATAATGTCAACATAGTCAGAGAGCATCATCTCTCTGTCTTCTCTTTTGTGAAGGTCACGCTCACCCACTCTGTGCAGAGGTGTTACAATAACAATGGGCTTACCGTGATAACGCTGAATCAGTTTGGTAAACAAAACGTGGCAGGCACCATAAAAGGTATCCTCTGTTCTGTCAGAGAAGGTGCCGATGGGAGCATCACCGTGTCCCCAATCGTTTGTGCCACCGAAGACAACAACTGCATCCGCATCCTGTTCCATGGCATCCACACGGGAAGCAAACCACTGGTCGTAACGGGGGTTATCCACTGTTGGTACCTGCTGTTTAGCAAAACGGGTACCGCTGATACCATAGTTATTGGCACGTTTTAATTTATATGTTTTGGCGATGCGCTGGTGATAGATATTCTTCTCTTCCAAAACGCCGTGACCTTGGGTGATACTGTCACCTAAAAAGTTAATCACTTTGCCTTTTAATTCCATTGTTTTCCTCCGACTTATTGTACCATACTTAGTTTAAGCTGGCAAGATGTTTTCTGCCATCTTGGATTTCAGCTTTAACACGCTCAGGTGCAGGGCCGCCTTTGACCTTTCTGTCGCCCACGCAGGTTTCCATACTGATGGCATCGTAAATGTCATCTTCAATCAGAGGTGAGAGGGCCTTAAATTCATCTAAGGTAAAGTCATCTAAATTCTTACCTGCGCCGATGGCATACGCCACCATCTGACCCACGATACTGTGAGAATCGCGGAAGGGAACGCCCTTCTTCACCAGATAATCTGCTACATCGGTCGCATTGGCAAAGCCGCCTTTTGCACCACGCAGCATAACATCACGGCGCACGCGCATGGTTTTAATCATATCGGTAAACACGGGCAGACACAGCATAACAGTATCCACCGCATCAAAAATTGCTTCTTTATCTTCCTGCATATCCTTGTTATAGGCAAGGGGCAGGCCTTTCATCATTGTCAGCAGGGTTGTCAGACTGCCATAGACACGACCTGTTTTACCACGAATCAGTTCTGCCACATCGGGATTCTTTTTCTGGGGCATAATGGAAGAACCGGTTGAATAAGCATCATCCATTTCCACAAAAGAAAACTCGTGGGAGGACCAGAGAATCAGTTCCTCACAGAAGCGGGACAGATGCATCATAAGGAGCGATAAATCGCTACACAGTTCGATAGCAAAATCACGGTCACTCACGCCATCTAAGGAGTTGTTTGTCACCGCATCAAAGCCCAGTTCTTTTGCAACACTTTCGCGGTCTAAAGGATAGGTTGTACCCGCCAAAGCACCGGAGCCAAGGGGCATAACATTGATACGAGCGCGGCACTCAGAAAGGCGCGCATAGTCACGCTTTAACATTTCAAAATAAGCAAGTAAATGATGAGCCAAGGTGACGGGCTGTGCCTTTTGCAGATGGGTGTAACCGGGCATAATGGTCTCGGTATGTTCTTCTGCCAAATCAAGGAGCGTTTCCATCAAAACTTTGGCTTCAGCACGCACATTGTCGCAAGCGTTTCTAAGGTGCAGGCGCAAATCCACTGCCACCTGATCGTTACGACTGCGGCCTGTGTGCAAACGTTTACCCACATCGCCGATGCGTTCAATCAGCAGGGTTTCCACGTTCATGTGAATATCCTCGGCATCTACCAAAAATTCCACCTTGCCTGCGGCAACATCTTCTTTGATTTCTTTCAATGTTTTCTGAATCAGTGCCGCATCATCGGAGGGAATAATGCCCTGACGACCCAGCATACCCGCATGGGCAATGGATCCGTCAATATCTTCAGCATACATCCGTGCATCAAAGCGGATGGATGAGTTAAAATCGTCAACACGGGCATCGGTTGCCTTGGAAAAACGACCGCCCCAAAGCTTTTTTTTCATACTTTCATCAAGCTCCTTTATACGACTGTAGGGCGAACTGAACCCAGTCCGCCCTGCAGCTTACAAACATTTTAAACTATTAGACTAATTTTTCACCGTTTCTTTTCTTCATCATTGCGTTAACTTTGAGAGGCAGACCAAACAGGTTGATGAAGCCTTCAGCATCTTTCTGATTGTAAACTTCATCCTCATCAAAGGTTGCAATTTCTTCATCATAGAGGGTGTAAGGAGAGGTTACGCCGGCTGCCATGCAGTTACCTTTATACAGCTTAATGCGAACCTTACCGGTAACGGTTTCCTGTGTGCTGTCGATGAATGCGCTCATTGCTTCGCGCAGCGGTGTGAACCACAGACCATCATAGAGCAGATCAGCAAAATCGTTAGCCAGTTTCATTTTATAATGCAGAGTACGTTTGTCTAAGCAAATGTATTCCAGTTCTTTGTGAGCAGCGTACAGAAGAGTACCACCGGGAGTTTCGTAAACGCCACGGCTCTTCATACCAACCAGACGGTTTTCAACGATGTCATCAATACCAACACCGTTAGCACCTGCCAGTTCGTTTGCCTTTTTCAGCAGTTCAACTGCGCTTTCGTAGCGAACGCCATCAATAGCAACGGGAATACCCTTTTCAAATTCAATTTCAACATAAGTCGGGGTGTCGGGTGCCTGTTCGGGAGAAACCATCAGTTTCAGCAGACTGTCATATTTAGGTTCGTTAGCGGGATCTTCAAGATCCATACCTTCGTGAGACAGATGCCAGATGTTTCTATCCATGGAATAGTTATCTTCCTTGGTAACAGGAACGGGGATACCACGAGCTTCTGCATATTCGATTTCTTCTTCACGGGATTTGATGTCCCAAATACGCCAGGGAGCAATAATCTTCAGGTGGGGTGCCAGCGCCTTAATGGTCAGTTCGAAACGAACCTGGTCGTTACCTTTACCGGTACAACCGTGGCAGATGGCAGTTGCGCCCTCAGCTTCTGCAATTTCAACTAAACGTTTTGCAATGCAGGGACGAGCGTGGGAAGTACCGAGGAGATACTTACCTTCGTAAACCGCACCGGCTTTTAAGGTGGGCCAGATGTAATCGGTTACATATTCTTCCTGCAGATTTTCAATATAAAGTTTGGAAGCGCCGGTCTTTAAAGCTTTTTCTTCAAGACCTTCGGTTTCTTTACCCTGACCAACATCACCGCAAACTGCGATTACTTCATAATCGTAGTTTTCCTTCAGCCAGGGGATGATGATGGATGTGTCTAAACCACCGGAATACGCTAAAATAACTTTTTCTTTCGCAGACATTTGCATTTCCTCCAAAAGTATGATAGAATAGTATTAAAATTCCAATATGTTGCTTATTATACAGCATAAAAATAGATTTTTCAATAGTTTTTTGAAAATTTTTTGCAAAAAAATGCAATTTTATTGTATTTTTATGAATTTATGCATGAAAGTAAAGGGAAAATTATGATAATTTTAGGTATCGACCCCGGCATTGCCATTGTGGGCTACGGTGTTATCAACTACGAAGCGGGCCGCTTCTCCGTTATTGACTATGGCGCTGTAACCACAAAAGCAGGCATGAAACTGTCGGACCGGCTCCGGAATATTTATGAGGATATTCATATTTTAATTGAACGATTCCACCCCGACGTTTGCGCCATTGAAGAACTTTTCTTTAACACAAACGTCACAACAGGTATCGCTGTTGCTCACGGTCGCGGTGTGATTATGCTTGCCGCCACGGTGCAAAACCTGCCTGTGTATGAATATACACCTTTGCAGGTTAAACAGGCGGTAACGGGCTATGGTCGAGCCGATAAGGCGCAGATTCAGCGTATGGTGAAATCACTGCTCAATTTGCCCGCTGTTCCCAAGCCCGACGATGTGTCTGATGCATTGGCAGTTGCCATTTGCCACGCGCACAATTCAGGATACCAAAAACTCACCAAAACGGAAGGAGTTTAATTATGATTGCTTTTGTAAGCGGTACTGTTGCCGCCATCGAAGAAAATGCCGCCATCATTGATACGGGTGCGGTTGGCTATCGGGTGTTTATGTCCCCCTATGGTCTCTCGGCCCTGTCTGTTGGCTCTGATGCAAAAATTTATACATACTTAAAGGTAGCGGAAGACGCTATGGATTTATACGGTTTTTTAACCGCCGAAGAAATCTCTATGTTCCGCCGCATTATTTCCGTTTCCGGCGCTGGTCCAAAAGCAGGTCTTGCCATTTTATCCGTTCTGCGCCCTGCAGAATTTGCACTGGCAGCTGTAACGGGAGACTTTAAAACCATCACCCGCGCTAACGGCGTTGGTCCGAAACTGGCTCAGAAAATTTGTTTGGAATTAAAGGACAAACTGGATAATGCCGACTTTATTAAAACAACAGGCGATGCAGGTGTCAGCGTTCCCATTCCCGTTAAAACCGATAACGAAGCGGTTGAAGCCCTTTGTGCATTGGGTTACACTCAAACTGAAGCCGCCCGTGCGGTTTCGCAGGCAGAAGGCGATAACACCTCGGCTCTCATTCGCTCTGCACTCAAAATTTTGGCAAAAAACATCTAACCATAGATTTACTTTCAAACAGAAAGGACTGCTGTTATGCCTTTTGAAGAAATGCATGAAGACAGAATTATCTCCTCTCGTACCTTAGGGGAAGATTCCGATGTGGAATACTCCCTCCGTCCGAGACATTTAAATGAATACATCGGTCAGAGCAAGGTTAAGGAAAACATGAAAGTGTTTATCCGTGCCGCAAAAGAACGTCACGACCCCTTAGACCACGTTCTGCTCTATGGTCCTCCGGGTCTTGGTAAAACCACTTTGGCAGGCATTATTGCCAATGAAATGGGCGTGAACATCCGTGTGACCTCCGGTCCCTCCATTGAGCGCGCAGGCGATTTGGCGGCCATTTTAACAGGTCTTTCCGAGCACGACATTTTGTTCATCGATGAAATTCACCGTTTAAGTCGCAACGTGGAAGAAATTCTCTATCCCGCTATGGAAGACTTTTCGCTGGATATTATTTTAGGTAAAGGTCCCGGCGCCCATTCTGTTCGCCTCGACCTGCCCCGCTTTACTCTGATTGGTGCCACCACAAGAACAGGCCTGCTCTCCGCTCCCCTTCGCGACCGTTTCGGCGTGATCAGCCGCTTGGAACTCTACACCGCGGAAGAACTGGATGAAATCATCCGCCGCAGTGCTGATATTTTGGGTACTAAAATCGACCCTGATGGTTCCTATGAAATCGGTCGTCGTTCCCGTGGCACGCCCCGAATTGCCAACCGTCTGTTAAAACGCGTGCGTGACTTTGCGCAGGTGCAGGGCGATGGCACCATCACCCGCGAAATTGCGGATATGGCGCTGAACACAATGGAAATCGACTCTATGGGTCTTGATGCTATTGACCGTCGTATGATGATGTTTATCATCGAAAACTTCGGTGGTGGTCCCGTGGGGCTTGAAACCCTTGCCGCTTCCATCGGCGAAGATGCAGGCACCATCGAAGATGTATATGAACCCTATCTGCTGCAAATCGGCTTTTTGAATCGTACGCCTCGCGGCAGAATGGCAACCGCCAAGGCCTACGCACACTTTAAAGTGCCCTACACCACCGAACTGAGATTTGATGAATAAATTAAGGCTTCCCCTTGAGGGGAAGCTGTCGAGCATGCGAGACTGATGAGGTGTTATAAATAAATTGTTTTTTACATTTTTTATGTCACACCTCATCCGTCACCTACGGTGACACCTTCCCCTCAAGGGGAAGGCTTTTTTATGTTTTTCAAAAATTCTAAAAAATTTTTAAAAAAACTATTGACAAGCCATTAAAACCCTGTTATAATAATCAAGGTGTTGAGCCGAGAGGCAAAACATAAAAGGAATGGCCCGTTGGTCAAGTGGTCTAAGACACCGCCCTTTCACGGCGGTAACACGAGTTCGAATCTCGTACGGGGCACCACGTCGGAACAAGCATCGCTTGTTCCGATTTTTTTTGCAAAAAATCATAGGATGGTGAACACTATGTCATCTGTTAAACGAATGGTCGTGGCAACAGGAAACGCCGGTAAACTCCGCGAAATCAAAGCCATTTTCTCCGATTACGAAGTGCTGGGCGCTAAAGAACTGGGGCTCCCTACCGATGCAGAAGAAACAGGCAGCACATTCCGTGAAAACGCCACCATTAAGGCAGAATCCTTGAAAAACTTAACCGACTGCGCAGTCCTTGCCGACGATTCAGGGCTCTGTGTGGATGCCTTAGATGGCGCACCGGGTATCTACTCTGCCCGCTATGCAGGGGAAGATGCTTCCGATGAAGATAACACAAGCAAACTGCTGGATGCGCTCCGTGATGTGCCCGAAGAAAAACGCACCGCACGGTTTTACAGTTCCATCTGCCTGATCACCGCCGAGGGTGAATATCTTTATGGTGACGGGGTTTGCGAAGGCAAAATTCTCTTCGCGCCCGAGGGTGACGGTGGTTTTGGTTATGACCCCGTGTTCTATTCCTTAGACTTAAACGAAAGTTTCGGTACACTCTCTGCCGAACAGAAAAATTCCATTAGCCACAGAAAAAGAGCATTGGAAGATTTAAAAAAGAAGCTGTGATAATCACAGCTTCTTTTTTTAGTTTCTTAAACTATGTATCGGTGCAGGAATTCTGCCGCCACGAGCGATAAAATCAGCACTTGAGTTTTGGTTCACCGCCATCACGGGACCTGTACCCAAAAGGCCGCCGAATTCAACGGTATCCCCCACCTTTTTGCCCGGTGCGGGAATGATGCGCACCGCAGTGGTTTTATTGTTCACCATACCGATTGCCGATTCATCGGCAATGATGGCGCTGATGGTTTCGGCTGTTGTGTCACCGGGGACACAAATCATATCAAGACCCACAGAGCAAACGCAGGTCATAGCTTCTAACTTATCTAATGAAAGGGCGCCTGAACGTGTGGCCGCTATCATACCCGCATCTTCACTGACGGGGATGAAGGCACCGGACAGACCGCCAACATAGGAACTTGCCATAACGCCGCCTTTTTTAACCGCATCGTTTAAGAGGGCAAGCGCCGCAGTTGTACCGTGGGTACCGCACTGTTCCAGACCCATTTCTTCTAAGATGTATGCCACGCTGTCACCAACAGCAGGGGTGGGCGCTAAAGATAAATCCACAATACCAAAAGGCACGTTCAGGCGGCGGGATGCTTCCTGCGCCACAATCTGACCCATACGGGTGATTTTAAAAGCGGTTTTCTTAATGGTTTCTGCCACAACGCCAAAATCGGCACCTTTTACCTGTTCCAGCGCACATTTCACAACACCGGGACCGGAAACGCCGACATTAATCACCGCATCGGGCTCACCAACGCCGCAGAAGGCACCTGCCATAAAGGGATTATCTTCCACCGCATTACAGAACACAACCAGTTTAGCACAACCAAAGCCATCGTGTTCTTTTGTTCTCTCTGCGGTTTCTTTAATAATGCGGCCCATCTCGGCCACCGCATCCATATTGATGCCCGCACGGGTGGTACCCACGTTCACGCTGGAGCAAACCAGTTCGGTACTTGCCAGCGCTTCGGGGATGGATGCAATTAAAGCACGATCGCCGATGGTCATACCCTTATGTACCAGCGCAGAATAGCCGCCGATAAAGTTAACGCCTGTTGTGTGGGCCGCTCTATCTAAGGCTTTTGCAACCAAAACAAAGTCTTCAGGCTTCGGGTTGCCGGACAGAAGCATGGAAGCAGGGGTTACGGAAATACGTTTATTGATAATGGGGATACCATATTCCGTTTCAATGGCTTCCGCAGTTTTAACGAGATTTTCTGCCTGACGGGTAATTTTTTCATAGATTCTATCGGATACAACTTTCGCATCATCGCCCGCACAGGATAAAAGAGAAATGCCCATGGTAACGGTACGGATATCTAAATGTTCCTCCGAAATCATTTTGACGGTTTCTAAAATTTCCAAAGAATTCAGCATCGGTCTGCCTCCTTAAATTCTATGCATAGAACGGAACAAGTCCTCATGCTGCAGACGGATGGAAAGACCCATAGCGTCACCTAAATCGGATAATGTTTTGGAAATATCTTTCACATTCACCTTGGATTTTTCTAAATTAACAAGCATCACCATTGTGAATAAATCCTGCATAATGGTTTGGGAAATGTCTAAAATATTGATGTCATTTTCTGCTAAAATACGGCTGACTTCGGCGATAATACCCACCTTGTCCTGACCGATAACGGTAATCACTGCACGCATAATTTTGCCTCCTCTTTATTACTACGTATCATTATACAATATGGGAGGTGCTTTGTCCACTCTCTTTTTAAAACTTTCCTTATATATATTTACAGGAACGAATTTTTGTGATATACTGATAGTTAGGATATTTTTGAACTTATTTCTTGACTTTCAGATAGAAAGGAAGCGGTTACATGAGCGTTTCTGTTAAACTGGGTACTTTGATTTCCGAACAAAGTTTAGAGGTTATCACAGCCCCTGAAAACTATGCAAACATTCCCATCACCATTGCTGAGGTTAATCGTCCCAGCCTGCCTCTTGCCGGCTTTTTTGACTACTTTGATCCCCGCAGAATTCAGATTTTAGGTCACGTGGAACATACCTATCTTGAAAAACTGCCCTCTGACGAGAGAACCCTTCGTTTGCAGAACTTTTTTGAGAAAAAACCCATCGCAGTGATTGTGACCCGCGACCTGCCTATCTTCCCTGAACTGGCTGAATGTGCCAAACACAGCGGCACACCGCTTTTGCTCACAAAAGAAGGCACCTCCCGCTTTATGAGTGACCTGATTTTATCTCTCTCCGTTTCCTTAGCGCCGATGACTTCTATGCACGGTGTTTTGGTTGAGGTGTTTGGCGAAGGCGTTCTGCTACTCGGTGAAAGCGGCGTTGGTAAAAGTGAAACCGCTATCGAACTGGTTAAACGTGGTCACCGCCTTGTTGCCGATGATGCGGTTGAAATCAGAAAAGTTTCCCGCAAAACTCTGGTTGGCTCTTCTCCCGAAATCATTCGTCACTTCATCGAACTGCGCGGTATCGGCGTGGTTGATGTGAAGCACATTTTCGGTATCGGTGCTGTTAAGGATACAGAAAATATCAACCTGATTATCAATATGGAAATCTGGCAGGCGGGCAAACAGTATGACCGTCTGGGTCTTGATAACGAAACCACCGATATTATGGGTATTCACGTGCCCTCCATCACCATCCCCGTTAAACCCGGTCGTAACCTTGCTATGATTATCGAGGTTGCCGCTATGAACAACCGTCAGAAAAAGGCAGGTTACATAGCCGCAGAAGAATTAAACCGTCGTTTGATGGAATCTATGGATGAAGCCAACTTCGAAGATTAAAACCGAAGTTTGGTAAAATGTTTATGTCATTCGCATCTCCCTCGCGAATATAGTAAACTATGAAGGCAATTGGGATGCAGATGCTTATCCGCTGCCGACACATCCCCTATCCATTCCGAGCATAAAGGAGTTTCCCCATGTTGCAGACTGTCGCAAGCAGGTTGTCTGAGCAACCTAATGTCACCATACAACAGAATAGCCCTATGAAAGACTATACCAGTTTTCAGGTAGGTGGTCCTGCCGATTTACTGGTTTGCCCCGAAACGGTAGAGGCGTTGGTTGCCTGTCGCCGCATTTTGAAGGAAGAAAATGTACCCGTCACCGTTATTGGTGCAGGGTCTAACCTCTTGGTGTCTGATACAGGTATCCGCGGTGCTGTGCTCCGTCTTTCTAAACCTTTTTCTAACATCACGGTAGAGGGAACTACACTGACAGCCGAAGCAGGCGTTTCTCTCGCCCGTTTGGCTAATGAAGCCCTTGCCCACTCGCTGACTGGTCTTGAATTTGCCTCCGGCATCCCCGGCACATTGGGCGGCGCTGTGTTTATGAATGCAGGTGCTTACGGTGGCGAAATGAAGGACGTTGTGGTTGAGACCACTTATTTGGATGCTGAGGGTAATCTTTGCACAGTTTCCGGTGATGCCCACGGTTTTGATTACCGAAAAAGCATCTTCTGCGGCACAGAGAACATTGTTCTCTCTTCCCGCTTGGAACTAACGCAGGGAAATCCCGAAGAAATTCGTGCCACCATGCTTGACCTAAACGGTCGCCGCAAGGATAAACAGCCCTTAAACTTCCCCAGTGCAGGCAGTACCTTTAAACGTCCTGCGGGTTACTTTGCAGGTAAACTGATTGAAGATGCAGGTTTAAAAGGTTTCTCCGTTGGTGGTGCACAGGTTTCTGAAAAGCACGCCGGTTTTGTGATTAACAAAGGCGGTGCAACCGCCAGTGACATTTATAAACTGATGCAGGAAGTCAGCCGCATTGTGTTTGAAAAATTTGGTGTAACGCTAGAGCCCGAAGTTCGTATGCTTGGCGAATTTTAAAAAAAAGATAAAAGGCACTCTCTGTTGAGAGTGCCTTTTTTGTTTTACAAATAAAACTCATGATTGCGGATTGTCATATAATAGGGTCTGTTTTTAACAATCCAGTTGCTTTGGGCTGTTTTGGGATTTAAAAAGAACAAAGACCGACCCGCAATTTCTTCACCCTCTAAGGCAAGTTTGGCGGCAATCACGCTGTCGCCCAAGGGCTTTTGATAAATACTGCCATCTAAAACAGGCGAAAACTGTACACCGTTTTTGCGGTCGAAGATAACGCCATAGATGGTGTTGGGATAGTCGCGGCTTTCCACACGGTTTAAAATCACATTGCCCACCGCTACTTTGCCTGCCATGGGCTCGCCCTGACTTTCTGCGTGAATGATTTTGGAAAGCCAGTAGATTTCATCATCGGTATAAGCACGACTGCCAATGTATTCCCCTGGAACGCGGACACCGTCTTTTTGAATATCCACCGTGTAGGTATCAAAAATCCAGTTTACCTGACAATCAAGGTTTTCCGTCACAAACCGAACGGGCACAAATAAACGGTCATCATAAATGATAACACCTTCCGCCACCTTTACCGTTTTACCATTGACCAGCGCGGTATCTTTTCCTTTTGTTAAGGCAATTTCCTTGCCACTGCAGATAATTGTGGCAGTGGAGGTTGCCCCATTCCAGCGGATCGTTTCAGCACCTAAAGCACCGCTGACAAAACGGATGGGCACAAAGGTTGTACCACGATATAAAAAGGGATCTGTATCCATATCAACGAGAGTTTTGTTGACGGTCAGGGTAATCGGCGTTTCAAACTTTCGGTTTTCAACTGCTTCCATCCTTGCCGTGGGGACAGCCACGATGCAAAGCACGATAAGAAGCAACGAAAACAATCGCTTTTTCATAACTGTTCCTCCTTTACAAGCAATTCTTTTCTATTGTAACACAGGCAATAAAGCCCATTCAACCCACAATATCCGGCATCCTTTCCACCCTGTTCCACCCCTGACACTTTATGGGTTTAAAGTCAGTTTTTTTGTTCATACTGATAGTAAATCCCCTCTACCGAAAGGATACACCATGAAAAAGATTTGCTTTTTTGTTTTGCTGACCTCTCTGGTCGTAACACTCACTTGGGCCTCTGCCGCAGAGATGCTCTCTAAAGACTTAAACGATAACATCGTCCGCCTGCACATTTTGGCAAACTCGGATGCACCCGAGCATCAGGCCTTAAAACTCTCGGTTCGGGATGCACTGCTCAAAGAAGCAGGCGCATCAAACAATCTGCTAACCGATGAAATCATCCTTTCGGTCTGCCAAAAGGAAATGAAGGCACAGGGCTTTGACTACCCTGTTCATATAGAGCGGGGAACATTTTATTTCCCCAAGAAAGAATATGAAAACCTGACGCTACCTGCAGGAGACTATAACGCTGTGCGCATTATCATTGGCACGGGCGGCGGCGAAAACTGGTGGTGCGTTATGTATCCGCCCTTATGCTTTGCAGGTTCTGTGGGTGGCTTACAAGCGGAGGGTTACAATCAACTACAAGAGGCACTAAACCCCGCCACCTTCTCCGCTATCTGCGAATCGGAAAAAATCACCGTTAAGCCATCCTTTAAACTGCTCGAATTATGGCAGAAACTAAAAAACCGTTAAATTATAATGTAAGGCGTACTTTTTGTGCGCCTTTTTCTGTTTCTTCCTTTATATAATAAAGTCATTTTTCCCACAACACAGCACATTAAACTCAACGCTAGGGTCAGTTGTGACTTTTTTGTTTGTTTTGACTGCCTGACCCCCTCCCGCAGACCCCAGTTTGCGCCTGATGCAAAAAGATTAAGAAAAACCTGCACTTTTTTGAATTTTTTTGCAAAAAAGTGCTTGACATCTTGACCTATATATGATAGTATTATAAATTGCATTATAAGTCAAAATAGGGTAATTTTGCGCTGTGAATTAAGGGCCTGTTAATTCACTTTTATAGCTACAAAAGGCAAATAAATAAACGAGGTGATCAAGGTAATGGTGCATCCGATTCAATTAGGCAAAAATGTCAGAATGAGTTATGCAAAAATTGACGAAGTCCTGGATATGCCAAATCTGATTGAGGTCCAAAAGGATTCTTATCAGTGGTTCTTAGACGAGGGCTTGAGAGAGGTTTTTCGTGACATTTCTCCGATTACAGACTACACCGGTAATCTGGTTTTGGAATTCATCGATTACAAACTGGAAGACAAGGTTAAATACGACGTGGAGGAATGTAAGGAAAGAGATGCCAATTATGCATCACCCTTAAAAGCACGCGTGCGCCTTATTAATAAGGAAACAGGTGAGGCTAAAGAGCAGGAAATCTTTATGGGTGATTTCCCGCTGATGACCGAACAGGGTACCTTCATTATTAATGGTGCTGAACGTGTTATTGTCAGCCAGCTGGTTCGTTCTCCCGGTATCTACTTTGCTATGGAGCACGACAAGACAGGTAAGGAACTGTATAACTCCACAGTTATCCCCTACCGTGGTGCTTGGCTTGAGTACGAAAACGATATTAACGACATTCTGTCCGTTCGTATCGACAGAACAAGAAAAATCCCCATCACTGTGTTAATCCGTGCACTGGGTGTTATCACTGACGATCAGATCTTATCTATGTTCGGTGAAAGTGAAGCTCTTCTTAATACATTAGAAAAGAGTGCTTCCATTCAGAGCCAGGATGACGCTTTGATTGAAATCTATAAAAAACTGCGTCCCGGTGAACCCCCCGCAGTTGAAAGCGCACGTTCTCTTCTGATGGGTCTTCTGTTTGATCCCAAGCGTTACGACCTTGCAAAAGTCGGCCGCTATAAGTTCAACAAGAAACTGGGCATTGCTTCCCGTATCGCAGGCTTTACTGCAAAAGAAGCAATTGCTGACCCCAGAACCGGCGAAGTGCTCTTAGCTGCCGGTAACTACATCTCCAAGGAAGTGGCAGAAGCTGCTGAACTGGCTGGTGTTAATGAAGTTATCTTAGACATTAACGGTAAAGCCGTTAAAGTGTTCTCCAACAACACCGTTACCCTTTCTGAATATGTTGACTTTGACTTAAGCGATATGAACATCCGCGAAAAAGTTTGTCTGGGTGTTTTAAATGAAATCCTGGAAGAAAATAAAGATGAAGCCTCCATCCGCGAAGCTATCACTCGTCGTATGGAAGAACTGATTCCCCATCACATCACCGTTGATGATATTTTCTCTTCCATTAACTATCAGATTGGTCTGCTCTACGGCATCGGCACAACTGACGACATCGACCACTTAGGTAACCGTCGTCTGCGCTGCGTAGGTGAACTGCTGCAGAACCAGTTCCGTATCGGTCTGTCCCGTATGGAACGTGTGGTTCGCGAAAGAATGACCATTCAGGACTTAGAAGTTGTAACTCCTCAGGCGCTGATTAACATCCGCCCCGTTGTTGCTACCATTAAAGAGTTCTTTGGTTCTTCTCAGCTTTCCCAGTTCATGGATCAGCTGAACCCCTTATCTGAACTGACTCATAAGAGAAGATTGTCTGCCTTAGGTCCCGGCGGTTTGTCCCGTGAACGTGCAGGCTTCGAAGTTCGAGACGTACACTATTCTCACTACTCCAGAATGTGTCCCATCGAAACACCTGAAGGTCCTAACATCGGTTTGATTTCTTCCTTATCTACTTACGCAAGAATCAACGAATATGGCTTCATCGAAGCACCTTATCGTCGCGTTGATAAAGAAACCGGCAAGGCAACCGATGAAATCATTTATATCACTGCTGATATTGAAGATCAGTATGTAATCGCACAGGCTAACGAACCCTTAGACGATGAAGGCAGATTTGTTCATAAGAAAGTTGCCGCTCGTTATAAGGAAGACATCTTGGAAGTTGAAGCTTCTCAGATTGACTTTATGGACGTTTCTCCCAAGCAGGTTGTTTCCGTTGCGACGGCAATGATTCCCTTCTTGGAAAACGATGACGCGAACCGTGCTCTGATGGGTGCGAACATGCAGCGTCAGGCTGTGCCCCTGTTAAAGACTCAGGCGCCTATCATCGGTACCGGTATGGAATACAAAGCCGCTAAAGACTCCGGCGTTGTTGTTCTGGCAAAACAGGATGGTACCATCGCTAAAGTAAGTGCTGATGAAATTGTTATTAAGGATAAAAAGGGTAACCTGCATCCTTATAAAATGATTAAATTCACCCGTTCCAACCAGGGTACCTGTATTAACCACAGACCCATCGTCGAAGAAGGTGAAAAAGTTAAGAAAGGTGACATCATCGCCGACGGTCCTTCCACCTCCATGGGTGAAATCGCACTGGGCAAAAACATCTTAATCGGCTTTATGACCTGGGAAGGTTATAACTACGAAGATGCTATGCTGATCAGTGAAAAACTGGTACGTGATGACGTGCTCACCTCTATCCACATCGAAGAATACGAATGTGAAGCTCGTGATACCAAACTGGGTAGCGAAGAAATCACCCGCGATATTCCCAACGTTGGTGAAGATGCGCTGAAAGATTTGGATGAACGTGGTATCATCCGTATCGGTGCTGAAGTTCGCTCTGGCGACATCTTAGTTGGTAAAGTTACACCTAAGGGTGAAACCGAACTGACCGCTGAAGAACGTCTGCCCCGTGCTATCTTCGGTGAAAAAGCACGTGAAGTGCGTGACACTTCTCTGCGTGTCCCCCACGGCGAAGCCGGTATCATCGTTGACGTTATTGTCTTCGACCGTGATAAAGGCGATGAACTGCCCCCGGGCGTTAACCGTCTGGTTCGTTGCTACATCGCACAGAAACGTAAAATCTCCGTTGGTGACAAAATGGCTGGTCGCCACGGTAACAAGGGTGTCATCTCCCGCATTCTGCCGGAAGAAGATATGCCCTTCCTGCCCGACGGTACACCCCTTGAAATCGTCTTAAACCCCTTGGGCGTACCTTCCCGTATGAACATCGGTCAGGTGCTTGAAGTACACTTAGGCCGTGCCGCTCGTGAACTGGGCTGGAAGATTGCCACACCGGTATTCGACGGTGCCAACGAGTTTGATATTATGGATACTTTGGAAAAAGCAGGACTTGACCGTGACGGTAGAACCGTTCTTTACGACGGACGTACCGGTGAGCCCTTCGATAACCGTGTAACAGTTGGTGTTATGTACATCTTAAAACTGGCGCACTTGGTTGACGATAAGATCCATGCACGTTCCACAGGTCCCTACTCCTTAGTAACACAGCAGCCGCTGGGTGGTAAAGCTCAGTTCGGTGGTCAGCGTTTCGGTGAAATGGAAGTTTGGGCTCTGGAAGCTTACGGTGCAGCTTATACGCTGCAGGAAATCCTGACCGTTAAGTCTGACGATATTGTGGGTCGTGTTAAAACTTATGAATCCATTGTTAAGGGTGACTCTGTTCCCACTCCCGGCATTCCCGAATCCTTCAAGGTATTGATTAAGGAACTGCAGTCTCTGGGTCTTGACATTCGTACACTGGATGAAAACATGAACGAAATCCGCTTAAAAGATTCCTCCGAAGAAGAGGAAGAATCCTCAATGGGTATGTCCACCAGAAACGACGCTGCTTACATCGATATGGATTTAGCAGACGATGACGAGTTTGATGGTGATGACGCACTGGATGAGGACGACGGTATTGATGACTTGCTCGACGACGAAGCAGAAGATGAAGCAGACGACGAGCTGGATGACTTAGACGATGAGTTTGAGTCTGATTTAGGGGATGACAAGAGCGACTTTGTCGACGATCTTGATCTGCTCTAAAAGCTATTCCGTCAATAATCTGCAAAGCCGCTATGTTGCGGTAATAAAATCAGAATGGAGATGAATCGGTTGTCTGAAAATTCATTTGAAGCTATTAAAATCGGTCTGGCCTCTCCGGAAATGATCCGTGAATGGTCCAGAGGTGAAGTAAAAAAACCGGAAACCATCAATTATAGAACATTAAAAGCTGAACGCGACGGTCTGTTCTGTGAACGTATCTTTGGTCCTCAGAAAGACTGGGAGTGTCACTGCGGTAAGTACAAGAGAATCCGTCATAAAGGTATCGTCTGCGACCGATGCGGCGTAGAAGTTACCCGTTCCCGTGTTCGTCGTGAACGTATGGGTCACATTGAACTGGCGGCTCCCGTATCTCACATTTGGTACTTCAAGGCTATCCCCACTCGAATGGGTCTGCTCCTTGATATGACCCCGAGAATGCTGGAAAAAGTTCTGTACTTTGCATCTTATGTTGTAATTGAACCCGGTACAAGAACCGAACTGCAGAAAAAGCAGATTCTTTCCGAAAAAGAATACCGCGATTTTTCTGAAAAGTACGGTGATCGTTTCCGCGCAGGTATGGGTGCTGAAGCCATCAAAGAACTGCTGCAGGAAATCGACCTGGAAGAACTGTCCCGCGAACTGAAACTGGACTTAGAAGGTGCTTCCGGTCAGAAAAAAGTTAGATTATTAAAACGTTTGGAAGTTGTTGAATCCTTCCGTCTGTCCGGCAACAAACCGGAATGGATGATTATGGATGTTATCCCCGTTATCCCTCCCGATCTGCGTCCTATGGTGCAGCTGGATGGTGGTCGTTTTGCAACTTCTGACTTAAATGACCTGTATCGTCGTGTACTGAACCGTAACAACCGCTTAAAGCGTTTGCTCGACTTAGGTGCACCCGAAATCATCGTTCGTAACGAAAAGAGAATGCTGCAGGAAGCTGTTGACGCTCTGATCGACAACGGTCGCCGCGGCAGACCTGTTACCGGCCCCGGTAACCGTCCCTTAAAATCCCTGTCTGATATGTTAAAGGGTAAACAGGGTCGTTTCCGTCAGAACCTGTTAGGTAAACGTGTTGACTACTCCGGCCGTTCCGTTATCGTAGTTGGCCCCGAACTGAAGATTTATCAGTGCGGTCTGCCTAAGGAAATGGCGATCGTGCTGTTCAAACCCTTCGTTATGAAGAAACTGGTGAACGATGGCCTCGCTCACAACATCAAGAGTGCAAAACGCATGGTTGAACGTGTTAAACCTGAAGTTTGGGACGTTTTGGAAGAAGTTATTAAAGAACATCCCGTTCTGTTAAACCGTGCACCAACCCTGCACAGACTGGGTATTCAGGCGTTTGAACCCGTTTTAGTTGAAGGTCGTGCGCTGAAACTGCATCCTCTGGTATGTACTGCGTACAACGCCGACTTCGACGGTGACCAGATGGCTGTTCACGTTCCCCTGTCTCCCGAAGCACAGGCAGAAGCTCGTTTCTTAATGCTCTCTGCTAACAACCTGTTAAAACCCCAGGACGGTCGTCCTGTTACCGTTCCTACACAGGATATGGTCTTAGGTGCTTACTACCTGACCATCGACAATCCTGAAGAAATCGGCGCCGGCAAGGCATTCTTCAGCCCCAACGAAGCGATTCTGGCTTACACCAACGGTATCGTTGGTATTCATGCGCCCATCAAGGTTCGCATCCAGAAGGAAATCGACGGTGTGCTCCACGAAGGTCTCATCGAAACCACTGTTGGTCGCCTGATCTTCAACGAAGCAGTGCCTCAGGACTTAGGTTTTGTTGACAGAACCAACCCCGAAAACCTGCTGAAACTGGAAGTTGATTTCTTAACCACCAAAAAGGAACTGGGTAAAATCGTTGATAAATGTATCCGTGTTCACGGTTTAACCGAAACCGCAGAAGTGCTCGACCGCATTAAGTCCTTGGGCTACAAGTTCTCTACCCGCGGTGCTATCACTGTTTCTGTCAGCGATATGAAGGTGCCTGAAGAAAAGGCTGCATTCTTAGCCGAAGCAGAAGAAGCGGTTGATAAGATTACCAAAAAGTTCAAACGTGGTTTAATTTCCGACGAAGAACGTTATAATATGGTTATCAAGACTTGGACCGAAACCAACGATAAAGTAACCAAAGCCCTGATGAGCAACTTAGATAAGTTCAATCCTATCTACATGATGGCTCACTCCGGTGCCCGTGGTAGCCAGAACCAGATTCGTCAGCTGGCAGGTATGCGTGGTCTGATGAACGATACCTCCGGTAAGACCATCGAAATTCCCATTCGTGCGAACTTCCGTGAAGGTCTGAACGTATTGGAATTCTTCATTTCTTCTCACGGTGCGAGAAAAGGTCTGGCGGATACTGCGCTGCGTACTGCCGACTCCGGTTACTTAACCCGTCGTTTGGTTGACGTTTCTCAGGAAGTTATCATCCGTGAAGATGACTGTGGTACTAAAGAAGGTATCGAAGTATTTGATATCCGTGATGGTAAGGAACTCATCGAAGGTCTGTTCGATCGCTTAAATGGTCGTTACGCTTTAGAAGATATCTGCCATCCCGAAACCGGCGAGGTTATCATCCCCGCTGACACCTTAATCACCGAAAAAATGGCTAAAGCCGCTGTTGATGCAGGCGTTAAACGTGCAGTTATCCGCTCCGTTCTCACCTGTAAAGCAAAAGTTGGTATCTGTGCTAAATGTTACGGTTCCAACCTTGCAAGTGGCGATAAAGTGCCCGTTGGTGAAGCAGTTGGTATCATCGCAGCTCAGTCCATCGGTGAACCCGGTACTCAGCTGACCATGAGAACCTTCCATACCGGTGGTGTTGCGACAGCAGACGATATCACACAGGGTCTGCCCCGTGTCGAAGAACTGTTTGAAGCAAGAAAACCGAAGGGTCTTGCCATCATCGCTGAAATCGGCGGTAAGATCAGCATTGTTGAAAACAAAAAGAAACGTGAAATCGTTATCACTGATGACGAAATCGGCGATTCTAAGACCTATTTAATCCCCTACGGTTCCCGCATTAAAGTTAATGACGGCGATGTTGTTGCCAAAGGTGATGAACTGACAGAAGGTAGCGTTAACCCCCACGACATTCTGCGCGTAAAAGACCTGGATGCTGTTCAGCAGTACTTAATTCAGGAAGTACAGCGCGTATACCGTCTGCAGGGTGTTGATATCAACGACCGTCATATCGAAGTTATCGTTCGCCAGATGCTCCGTCGCGTTCGCATCGAAGAATCCGGTGACACCAACTTCTTAGCTGGCTCCTTAATCGATATCAACGAATTTGAAACCGCTAATGCTGAAATGGAAGCAAAGGGTCTGCGCCCTGCAACCTGCACACGCATTATCTTAGGTATCACCAAAGCTGCCCTGACAACAGACTCCTTCCTGTCTGCTGCTTCCTTCCAGGAAACCACTCGTGTCCTGACAGAAGCTGCAACCAAGGGTAAGATTGACCCGCTGGTTGGTCTGAAGGAAAATGTTATCATCGGTAAACTTGTGCCTGCCGGTACCGGTATGCCCAAGTACTTGAACACAGATGTTGAAGAGCCCATTTCTGCAGAAGCAGAAGCAGCTTACAACAGTTTTGTGTTAGACAATAGCGATTACATCGGTTCCAACGTTGTTCCTGAAGAAGACGCAAAAACCGAATAAAATTTCTATTGACACCACAGATTTTTTATGATAAAATAAAATGGTATGCGTAGGCGTAAGGCGGAAAGACCGCCTTATGCCTGCGTCTGTGTGTTTTCTTATATTACACTATTTGGAGTGAAAAAAATGGACAGTGAACTTAAAGGCCAGGCCTTGTTCATTGGAATTAAACAATGTACAGAAGCGGTGACAGAAGGCAAAGCCGCAAAAGCTTACATAGCACAGGATGCAGACTCCCCTGTGCGTATCCCCTTTGAAAACCTTTGCAAAGAAAAGTCTGTACCCATCACTTACTTTGACAGCAAACAACAGTTAGGACGTGCCTGCGGCATCGACGTGGGAGCGGCCTGCGCAGTTGTTCTGATATAATTGTTACATCGGCAAACTTTTGCCTTTGTTATAAAAATTTTGCCTGAAAGGAGGAAATCAGTTCATGCCAACCTTTAACCAGCTTGTGAGAAAAGGTAGAGATACTTCTGTGAAAAAGTCCACAGCCCCCGCTCTTTTAAAGGGTCTGAATACTTTAAAGAAGAAAGCTACCGACGTCAATTCGCCTCAGAAACGTGGTGTTTGCACATCTGTTAAGACCATGACACCGAAAAAGCCTAACTCCGCTCTCCGTAAACTTGCCAGAGTTCGTCTGACAAACGGTATCGAAGTTTCCGCTTACATCCCCGGTATCGGTCATAACCTGCAGGAACACAGCGTTGTTCTGATCCGCGGCGGCCGTGTTAAGGACTTACCTGGTGTACGTTATCACATCATCCGTGGTTCACTCGATACCGCAGGTGTTAACGGTCGTATGCAGGGTAGATCCAAGTATGGTGCAAAACGTCCTAAGAAATAATAAGGAAAGTTTTGCAAAGTAAAAATCACATCTGTGCTGGTTCAACGGATGGAACTGATGTTCCCCTACTATATGGACTGTGCACATACGGCAAAATGCCGAGTACCTGTGATTTCATTGAAATTTATGAAGGAGGGAAGAAAAGTGCCAAGAAGAGGTTTTATTGCTAAAAGAGAAGTTCTGCCTGATCCGCTGTACGGAAGTACTGTGGTTACTCGCCTGATCAACAACATCATGCTCGATGGTAAAAAAGGCGTAGCGCAGAAAATCGTTTACGGTGCTTTCGACATTGTTAAAGAAAAAACCGGTAAGGAGCCCCTGGATGCTTTTAAAGAGGCTATGGAAAACATCATGCCCGTTTTAGAAGTTAAGGCTCGCCGTGTTGGTGGTGCTACCTATCAGGTGCCCATGGAAGTTCGCCCCGAGCGTAAACAGACCTTAGGTCTGAGATGGCTCACTCTGTACAGCCGTCAGAGAAGCGAAAAAACAATGAAGGAACGTTTAGCTGCTGAAATCATGGACGCAATTAACGGCACCGGTTCTGCTGTTAAGAAACGTGAAGATACCCACAAAATGGCAGAAGCTAACAGAGCATTCGCACACTACAGATGGTAATTCCATCATTTATATTGATTATTTGAAGAAAGGAGAAAGATTGTGGCAAGAGAATTTTCACTTGAAAAAACCAGAAATATTGGTATCATGGCTCATATCGACGCTGGTAAAACAACAACTACCGAACGTATTTTGTTCTATACCGGTCGTATCCATAAAATCGGTGAAACCCATGAAGGTGCATCTCAGATGGACTGGATGGAACAGGAAGCAGAACGTGGTATTACCATCACATCTGCTGCTACCACCGCTCAGTGGAAAAACCACAGAATCAATATCATTGACACCCCCGGTCACGTTGACTTCACCGTTGAAGTTGAACGTTCACTCCGTGTACTTGACGGTAGTGTAACTGTACTGTGTGCTAAGGGTGGTGTTGAACCGCAGTCTGAAACAGTTTGGCGCCAGGCAGACAACTATAAAGTTCCCCGTATGGCCTACGTTAACAAAATGGACATCATGGGTGCAGACTTTTATAACGTTGTTAACATGATGAAGACACGTCTGCATTGTAATGCAGTGCCCATCCAGCTGCCTATCGGCTCCGAAGATACATTTAAAGGTATCATCGACTTAGTCGTAAACAAAGCATATGTATACTATGATGACCTTGGTAAAGACATTCGCGAAGAAGAAATTCCCGCTGACATGGCTGATAAGGTTGAAGAATACAGAAGCGCTTTGATGGAATCTGTTGCTGAAACAGATGAAGAACTGATGATGAAATATTTAGAGGGCGAAGAGCTGACTGAGAAAGAAATCAAAGCAGCAATTCGTAAGGCTACCATTGCTAACGAAATGGTTCCCGTACTGTGCGGTACTTCCTATCGTAACAAGGGTGTTCAGAAACTGCTGGATGCAGTTGTTGACTACATGCCCTCCCCCGTTGACGTTCCCGCTATCCGTGGCGTGAACCCCGATGGTGAAGAGGTTGAAAGCCCCTCCTCTGATGATGTTCCCTTTGCAGCACTGGCATTTAAGATTATGACCGACCCCTTCGTTGGTAAGCTCTGCTTCTTCCGTGTGTACTCCGGTACTCTGGCTGCAGGCTCTCATATCTTAAACGCTACCAAAGACAATAAGGAACGTATCGGTCGTATCCTGCAGATGCATGCGAACGATAGAAAAGATATTGACATGGTTTACTCCGGCGATATCGCTGCTGCTGTTGGTCTTAAGAACACCACCTCCGGTGATACCCTGTGTGACCCTGCTCATCCCATCATTCTGGAATCCATGGAATTCCCTGATCCCGTTATCCGTGTTGCTATCGACCCCAAGACCAAAGAAGGTCAGGAAAAGATGGGTATCGCACTGGCTAAACTGGCAGAAGAAGATCCCACATTCCAGACTTATACTGACGAAGAAACCGGTCAGACCATCATCGCCGGCATGGGCGAACTTCACCTGGAAATCATCGTAGATAGACTTCTGCGTGAATTCAAAGTTGAAGCAAACGTTGGTAAACCTCAGGTATCTTATAAAGAAACCATCCGCAAAGCTGTTGACGTTGAAAACAAATACGCTAGACAGTCCGGTGGTAAAGGTCAGTACGGTCACGTACTCATCAAGGTTGAACCCTTGGAAGCTGGTGCCGGCTACGAATTTGTTAACAAAATCGTCGGCGGTGCTATCCCCAAAGAATACATTCCTGCTGTTGACGCTGGTATCCAGGGTGCAATGCAGGCAGGTGTTCTGGCTGGTTACAACGTTGTTGACGTTCGTGTTACTCTGTACGATGGTTCTTACCATGAAGTCGACTCTTCTGAAATGGCGTTCAAGATTGCCGGTTCTATGGCATTCAAAGATGCTTGCCGTAAGGGTGACGCAGTTCTGAAAGAACCCATCATGCAGGTAGACGTTATCGTACCCGAAGAATACATGGGCGACGTTATGGGTGACTTAAACTCCCGTCGTGGTCAGATTCAGGGTATGGAAGCTCGTCCCGGTGCACAGGCAATTTCCGCATTTGTTCCCCTGTCTGAAATGTTTGGTTACGCAACCGACCTGCGTTCTAAAACTCAGGGTCGTGGTCAGTACACCATGCAGCCTTCTCACTTTGAAGAAGTGCCCAAGAGCATTCAGGAACAGATCATCACAAGCAGAGCTAAGAAAGAAGCGTAAGCCACTTTTGGTTCTGCATTTTGGGAAAACTTTTGCCAAAAGGCTTGATTTTTTCCAAAAAACATTATACAATAGTTTTATAATTTAAAAATTATTAATTTTACAAAATAGGAGGCAATAACAATGGCTAAGGCTAAATTCGAAAGAAACAAACCCCACGTTAACATTGGTACCATCGGTCACGTTGACCATGGTAAGACCACTCTGACTGCTGCAATCACTAAGGTTCTGGGTCTGGCAGGTCAGGCTGAATTCAAAGCTTACGACCAGATCGACGGTGCTCCCGAAGAAAGAGAAAGAGGTATCACCATTTCTACTGCTCACGTTGAGTACGAAACCGCTACCAGACACTACGCTCACGTTGACTGCCCCGGTCACGCTGAGTATGTTAAAAACATGATCACCGGTGCTGCTCAGATGGTCGGCGCTATCTTAGTTGTATCTGCTGCTGATGGTCCGATGCCCCAGACCAGAGAACACATCCTGCTCTCCCGTCAGGTAGGCGTACCCTACATCGTAGTATTCATGAACAAAGCTGACCAGGTTGACGATCCCGAACTGCTCGAACTGGTTGAAATGGAAATCCGTGAACTGCTGAACGAATACGAATTCCCCGGTGATGACACCCCGATCGTATCCGGTTCCGGTCTGCAGGTTCTGGAATGTGATTCCACCGATCCTAACGCTCCCGAATATGAAGCAATTCACAAACTGATGGACGCTGTTGACTCTTACATCCCCACTCCGGAACGTAAGACCGACCTGCCCTTCCTGATGCCCGTCGAAGACGTATTCTCCATCACCGGTCGTGGTACTGTTGCTACCGGTCGTGTAGAAAGAGGTACTCTGAAAGTTAATGACGAAGTTGAACTGGTTGGTCTGGTTGAAGAATCCAGAAAAATCGTTGTAACTGGCGTTGAAATGTTCCGCAAACTGCTGGATCAGGCAGAAGCTGGTGATAACATTGGTGCTCTGCTGCGTGGCGTACAGAAAACTGAAATCGAACGTGGTCAGGTTCTGGCGAAGCCCGGTTCCATCCAGTGCCACACTTCCTTCAAAGGCGAAGTTTACGTCCTGACCAAGGAAGAAGGCGGCCGTCATACTCCTTTCTTTGATAACTACAGACCTCAGTTCTATTTCAGAACAACTGACGTTACCGGCGTTATCAAACTGCCCGAAGGCGTTGAAATGTGCATGCCTGGCGATAACGTTTCCATGGAAGTTGAACTGATCACTCCTATCGCTATCGAAGAAGGTCTGCGTTTCGCTATCCGTGAAGGTGGTAGAACCGTAGGTTCCGGCGTTGTATCCTCTATCGTTAAATAATTTTAGAGAATCATGCTTTTAAAGGCTTATCCGCTATTAGCGGATAAGCCTTTTTCTTATCTACCCGTTATTCTCTGCACAGACAGTTTGTGATACAAACCAAAACTGAAAGCAACAGCACCACGAAAAATACTGATAAGCCGGTTATAATGGAAACTAAAAGTACCGTTGCTACAGGACTGATTAAAAGACCAATCACCGACGCAACCACAGTACCGATAGCACCAACCAGATAGGTCAGTTTATTGCGGCAAAAACAGTTTCTGTCCCGCTCATCTGATAAAGCGGCATACACAGGTGCTGCAAAGAATGCTGCTACACCGGTGGCTAAAAGTGCCCAGAAAATTATGCCGGTTGCCACAAAGCCAAGAGAAAACAAAACACCTAAGGTAACACCTGCTAAAACAGCTAAAATCAAGCCGATGCAAGTACATTCACAGCGATTACATCCCATCACTTTCACCTCCTTTACACTACCATTGTATGTCCTAAACTGACCCTTGGTGCAGGGGCTTTTTCGCATTTATTCCGTCTAAACGGAAAAATTTATAAAAAAATCAAAAAAATTTCAAAAAACTGTTGCATTTTTGATTTTCTTATGGTAAAATAGTAAAGTCATTTATAGAGGCCAATGGAGGTGAACGGTTTGCCTAATATTAAATCCGCTAAAAAAAGAGTTAAAGTTATCAAGACAAAGACTCTGCGCAATCAGATGATCAAGTCTGCTGTAAAAACATATATTAAGAAGTTTGAAGCTGCTGCAGCTGCAGGCGACAGAGCTGTTGCTGAACCCGCTTTCAATTTAGCAGTTAAAAAGATCGACATGGCTGTAAGCAAGGGAATTATGAAGAAGAACACCGCTTCCAGAAGAAAGTCCCGCTTAGCTTTAATGCTCAACAAAGTTGGTGCGTAAGCCAGATAAAAAAACACCGTATGCAATTTAGCATACGGTGTTTGTTTGTTTATTTGATAATGCAAATTCCGTTTTCAAGACCCGTGATGGTTTTCCCCGATGCTGTCAGTTCTGTCAGATACCTTACCTGCTCTTTAGTAATCACTTCACCGGGCAACAAAATCGGGATACAAGGCGGAAAGGCGGAGACGGGTTTGGCACAAATTTTGCCCACCGCATCCTGCAGTGCAACATAGGTCTTCTCTGCCACACCAACTGCATCCAGCGGCATAGTTGCCATGACGGAGGCAAAGGGAACCATTGTGCGTTCTTCTTTTTCTACCTTGTTATCTGGCAGATTGTTGCAATAGTCAATGGCCTCTTTGAGCCGATCTATATCCGCCTGATTGTTAAACCAGGAACACATCAAAAGTAATCCGTGGGCTGTGGAAAGTTCGGCATAAATGCCGAATTTTTCTCTGAAGATGGCATCAATCTCATCGCCGGAAAGCCCTTTGTTTTCCCAGGTGGGCAAACGTTTCATAGGGTCATCTAAGGTCGGCAGATTCAGGGGCGCAAGAAGGTTTAAAATCTCTTCTGTTTTCTCTCTGCCCTGCTCTTTTCCAAACTGAACTGCCTGCTCCATAGCCGCCAAGAAAACATAGGACGGGCTGGTGGTCTGGAACATCCTGAGCGTTTGGCGAACTTCCTCGGTATCAATGCCGGCTGCGATGTGTAACAACGCTGTCTGATTGGGAGATGGCATCGTCTTATGGAGACTGACAACGCTCATATCTGCCCCCTGCTCCATGGCAGTTTTGGGGAATCTGTCCGAGAAAGGAAAATGAGCACCATGGGCCTCATCCACCAACAGCAAGCCACCATGGGCGTGCACTATTTTACTGATAGCTGTAAGATCTGCCGCCGCACCATAATAGTTGGGCGATGTTAAAACCAAACCCTTGGCTTCGGGATATTGTCCCAGCGCCTCTGCCACCGTTTCGGCAGACAGTACACCGGGAATCCCCGCAAGTGCCGATTCTTCCGGCATCAGATACACAGGCGTTACCCCTGCCAGTTGGCAGGCGTGCAGAACGGACTGATGGCAAAAACGGTCCACTAAAACCGTGTCGCCTCTTTGGAAGGCACTGTAAATCATCGTCAGGATGCCACCGGTGGCACCGTTTACCAAAAAGAAACTGTGAGTGGCGCCATAGACCGATGCAACAAAGCGTTCTGCCTCCAAAATGGCCCCTTGGGGCTTTACAAGAGCGTCTGTACCATCCAGTTCTGTTGTATCGTAGATAAAAGGCGCAGATGCAAAAACAGAGCCGCAAAAGGCACGCCCTTTGTTGTGCCCGGGCATATGAAAAGACGTCTTTTCTTTTGCATTGTGAGCGCTCAGCATATCTAAAATCATGTTGTCACCTCTTTAGTAAATGACCTTATCTAAAATCCCTGCCATTTCAGCAAGGAAAATGCCATAGTTTGTGATAGGAACCTTCTGCTCCACCGCTCGCATCACGCGGCTCATCACCTGACGACGATTGAACATACAGCCGCCGCAATGAATCACCAAACGATACGGCGTTAAATCCTGCGGAAAATCTTGCCCTGCCACCACTTCGACCAAAATGTCGGGGTGGATTTTTTGATGAATCAAATTGGGGATTTTCACACGACCGATGTCACCATCTAAGGGCTGATGACTGCAGGCCTCCGCAATCAAAACCCTATCCCCTGCTTTTAAGTTATGAATGGCAGCCGCACCTTGGATATATACCTCAATATCGCCTTTATACCGCGCCAGCAGCACGGAAAAAGATGTTAACTTGCTCTCGGCAGGTTTCTGGGCATACACTAAAGGGAACACCTGGGAATCGGTGATGATTAAATCGGGCGTTCTGTCAGAAAGCGCCGCGGGAAGCTGGGCGGGTGTCACGCTGGTCACAACAGCACCGTGGTCTAAAAGATCACGGGTTACCTGCACCTGCGGCATAATCAGTCTGCCCTTGGGCGCCTGATGGTCTTGGGGCATCACAAGGAGAACTCTGTCGTTTTCCTTCACTAAATGTCCAATGATGCTATCGTTTTCAAAATCCGCAGGGGCTTTTTTCACCATAGCTTCTCGAAGACCTGAAAGCCCTGCGCCTGTCACAGCACTAACGGGCAGAATATCTGCACCCAGTGCCTGTTTGGCGGTTTCTGAAACAGCCTCAAAATCGCCTATTCTGTCGATTTGATTCAAAACGACCACAACGGGTATATCTTTCTTCTTAAATTCGTCTAAAAGGGTTTTCTCGGGGGTAAAATCCACCGCTTCGGGCGCTAAGACCAAGATGGCAAGGTGGGTTTTATCCAGCGCCTGCATAGTGCGACGGATTCGCTCTGCACCAAGTTCTGTTTCATCGCCCACGCCTGCTGTATCAAGCAGTACGCAGGGACCCAAAGGATAGATTTCGATGGGCTTTGCCACAGGGTCTGTGGTGGTGCCGGAAACAGAAGAAACCAAGGAGACTTCCTGCCCTGCCAGCGCGTTAATCAAGGAAGATTTACCGCTATTGGTGCGACCGAACACGCCGATGGTCAGGCGAAGACCCGAAGGTGTTTGATTGAGTCCTGTTGTTTCCATCCTGTCCCCTCCTTTTTAGAATCTGAAATCTCGTTTGCCATCTTCAATGGCTTTCATATAATCTTTCGTGAGCGCTCTTGCTTTTTCATTTTTAATGGTGGGCAGTTCATCGGCAAAGAGTTTGTCTGCCACTTCCCTGGTGCTATCTGAGCCATAGTCTGTCACAAATTCTTTTAAGGTGATCAGCGCATTGGGCTGGCAAACGTTGCAAATCTGTCCGCTCTTGGCAAGGCGCATAAAGCGGTCACCGGTTCTGCCTTCACGGTAACAAGCGGTACAGAAGGAAGGAATATGTCCCGTGGACATCAGCCAGCGGACAACTTCATCCAGCGTGCGCTGGTCGGATACATCAAACTGCTCGGTATCGTGGGGGCGTTCTTTTTCTGTATAGCCGCCAACGGAGGTACGGGATGCACCGCTGATCTGGGAAATACCAACCCGCAGAGCTTTGGCACGCACTTCTTCGGATTCACGGGTGGAGATAATCATACCTGTGTAAGGCACAGCCATACGGATGCAGGCAATAATCTTAGTGAAAATTTCATCAGAAATACCGTTATCAAAATCATCGGGATTGATGTCGTCGGCACGTTTTAATCGGGGTACGCTGATGGTATGCGGACCAACGCCGTGCACCGCTTCTAAGTGTTCTGCGTGCATCAGGAGACCTGCGAATTCATATTTGTAAAGTTCCAGACCAAACAAAACACCCAGACCCACATCGTCAATGCCACCGTCCATGGCTCTGTCCATTGCCTCGGTGTGATAGGCATAGTTGCTCTTGGGGCCTGTGGGATGGAGATATTCATAACTTTCCTTGTGGTAAGTTTCCTGAAACAGAATATAAGTGCCGATGCCCGCCTCTTTGAGTTTACGATAGTTCTCAACGGTGGTAGCGGCAATATTCACATTCACACGGCGGATGTCACCATTTTTGTGGTGCACGCTGTAAATGGTTTTAATGCAGTCTAAAATATATTCAATGGGGTTTTCCACCGGATGCTCCCCTGCCTCAATGGCAAGGCGCTTGTGGCCCATATCCTGCAGCGCAACAACCTCCGCCTTCACTTCCTCTTGCGTCAGTTTTTTGCGGGGAATTGTCTTGTTGGTGATGTGATAAGGGCAATAGCGGCAACCGTTGACGCAATAGTTGGAAAGGTAAAGAGGCGCAAACATAACGATGCGCTTACCGTAAAACGCCAGTTTGATTTCCTCGGCGATCTGGTACATCTTTTCAATCTTTTCGGGGATTTCGCAGGCAAGTAACACAGATGCTTCTCTGTGAGTCAGGCCTGCACAGGTTGTGCCCTCCTCTGTTTTTCTCGGACGTGCTTTTTCTAAAATCGCATCAATTAATTCAATGTTGTTTTTGTTTTCTTCGGCGTAACGGAGGGTATCTAAAATTTCCTCGTGGTTAATAAACTCTTCCGCAACGCGTGAACTCGGATTGTAAGTCATAATGCTCTTCCTTTCTTGTCAGAAAATTTCTTTCAGGTCAGAATCAAAAAACCGTATTCCCAATGACAAACATAGAGAATACGGCTTCATAGTATCTGCTCGTTCCTTACTTTCGCCTTAGCTTTGCTTTGGTGTCAGTGGGGATTTTTTATGTATTAAATTATGCTTTGGAATAGGCGGCCTTTGCGGTCACTCCATCCAGTTTGCCCAAACTACCCGTTAAGGCGTTGATGGCATCCTGAGGAGCGTCGATGGCAACACTGATAATGTTAATGCCTTTTGTGCGGTATGGAATGCCCATTCGACCGATGATATAATCGCCATAGGTGTGCAGAATTTCATTGAGTTTTGCAACACTTTCGGCCTTTTCAACAATGATGCTGATCACAGCCACTCTGGTCTCCATTGCCTTCGCCCCTTCCTTTGAGTTTAGTATAGCATAAATGCCCCATTTTTGCAAGCATTATTCTTCTTTCCCCGCCTGTTTTTTCAGTTGATTCGCATACACGCTTGCGCCGGCACACAAAATGCCCTGTGTGATGCCCGAAAAGATGGCAAGCATCACATTTCGCCAACTGTCAAGTTCGCAGGTCGCCACCACAAACACAACGGATAAAAGAACGCTCGCACCACCCAAAATCCAAGGGATTAACTTATCTTCTGTTGTGCTTTTTTTGAGTGCAACACCCAACAGATATAAAACGGGAATGAGCACTAAAAGTTCGGGTTTAATAAAGTCTTTTAAAATATCAAACATAAAAGTTCCTCCTTATTCATTCACGCTGATGGCCACTTGCTTGCGCTCAAACTTGCGGAATTTTTCCATGGCCTTTTCATAGTTTGCGATGGCACTCTCCATCTCACCGTTAGCGTGACCACGCTTAACCGCCATAGCCACCGCATAGGAAAGTTGTGCTGTTGCCACCTCTAAATCAATGCGGAGCATATCGCTCTCTACCGCCGCTTCTTCCTGTGCTTTTCGCTGACTGTCTTGCCTATTTTGTTTTCTGTTCCAGTAAGCAAGCACAAGACCCGTTAAAAGCCCAGGTAACGCTGCACTAACAATTGTCACCATATCTCCGCCTCCTATCGATTACCAAGCAATTTGTAATAACCCCAGTAAAGCGGTGAATTTTTCGTTTTCGCTTCTGCTAAGGCTTTTGAAAATCCGTCCTTATCGTTGATAGGAAAGAAATTTTCGCAAAGCGCTTCTGTCATTTCCTTCATTTCGTCCAAAATAGTTTTGTTTTGGCAAACTTCACCCACAACGCCCATGCAAATGGCTTTGGCAAAATCCGCTATATAATTTTTCAAAAGTGCCGCATCGTGCATATTGTCAATAAAAGCGGTTTCCACCAAAAGCGCCGGCATATTGGTCCGTCTGAGAACGCCTAAATCAGGGCGTTCTTTAACGCCTCTGTCCACGGTGCCCAGCATCTTAACAATGGCGTTTTGAACGTGTTCTGCCACAGCATATGCTGTGCTGTTTTTACTGTAAACCAAAGTCTCCGTACCTCGTGCCAGACCATTAAAAGCATTACAATGAATGCTGATAAACAAATCCGCGTCCCATTCATTTGCCATCATCGCGCGCTCTCTGATGCTGATTGCCTGTGTTGCACCAACAGAATCAGTTATCTTGTTGCGGCTCATCTTAATTTCGTGACCATACCCCTCCAGCAGAGGCGCAAGCGCCTCTGCTATCTGAAAGGTTACATCCTGTTCCTTAAGACCGTTACCAACTGCACCCGTATCACAGCCTGCGTGATTGTGGCCTGCATCAATGAATATCTTCATGGTCTGCCACCTCGCTGTTTAGTGCTTCAATAACATCGTTGATGTCTGCAAGGTCCTTTTCGCTTAAAACGCCTTTTTCGTGCCAACCAACCGCATTCAAAATCACCTGATAGTCTGCCATTCTGCCAACAGCAGAGAGTAAACCTTTTTTAATAAATAAACTTAAATTAAACATTATACATTACCTCCTAAAGAAATGATTGCATTTGTCAATTTTTCAAATTTGTTGTCAACGTAGCCTTGTACAGTCGCCTTATATCCAATTAAAAAGTTCGCACTACTCTCGAATGTAGAAACAGGATATGTAGTTCTCATTTGAGCAAACGCATCGAGAGCTCTTTCATCTGTAAACTCCATTTCAATGGGTGTATAAAGCGGATATAAAACTCTGATGGGATTTCCGCTTTGTGCAAGCGATGTGATATATGCTTTTATCTGTTCGATTTTCCCTGCAATCGAATCAGACGATGCAATTCCCGTTAAGCGATTTTCAAACTTTACCGCCAGTATGCTGTCGGGTTTTCCGGCTAAATGATAAACGCTAACGCTGTTTGGTTTTGTGATGTCAGCAAACCCATACAAAGCATTTTGTAAATGTGTTGATAAACACTGTGACGATTGCGCCGTAGCGTTACTCGTTGCCAAATTCGTTGCACCAAGACTCATATACACGCTAAAGGTGTTTTCGTCATACCACGAAGCACTCGCTTCATAAAATTTTTCGTTCCCCGTCAATTCATACATATAGCATCGCTTAATATACTTTTTGTTGACAAAATCAATCTCATCACAAATCCACTGTTGACCGCTTGCATCCGTAAAATTACCACCACTTGCAACAGGAACGCCGAATAGTATATCGGGATTACTTACATAACTTTCAACTCCACAACCATACATACGGGGTGCATCAGAACCCGTAATCTGCGTTGGATTTTCGGGTGATGGCGTTGGGTACACAAAAGAATACCCGTACAGGTTCAAACTTGCAACAGGACCATCTGTGCAGTCTGTAATAGGACTTTTGTAAGTTGTGGCGTTCATTACTTGGTTCTTTGACAATTCGTCAATTTCCGATGCCATTTGGTCAATATTAATTCTCACCCCGCCAAGTTCTGACCAAATGTAGTCTATACCACCAAGACCAAAAACCTTGTTGTGAGTATCAGCGACCTTTGTCTTTTCCTCGTCGGTAAAATCATTTGTTGAGAGCCCCTTGCCTTCTACCTTGTCAACCTTGTTCTCCAATTGTTCAACCATTTCAAGCCTAATATGTTCCACCGCATCTTTTACTTCCCCTGCTGCAATTTCTGCTTTTTTGGCTATGGTTGCTGTCCTTTCCAGAATCGGCGTCGTATTTTTAGTTTCCAAACCTTTCTCGCCGAACCCTTCACGCACAGCGCACTGCAACACGCAGGATGTTACCAGACTTCCATCAGGGCCGATCAGTCCCACTTCCAGTTTTACATCACCCGGAACTGCATACATATTACCCGCCACAACGTAACTTGCCACCGTGCCCACTGTTTCGCCAATGTCAATAATCACCTGACCATCTTCTCGCTTAGCTTTAACAGTTACGGTATAATCCGAAATATCTACCTTCTCTCCGTAAGAGTAGAAAGAAAAATTTAGTTTATATCCCCTGTTATCACCGGTTGTAAACACAATGTCCGTATGCTTTGCCCTGTCTCCCTGCAAGTCAATTTTCAAATTGTAATCAATCATTCTTCTGCCTCCTCCATGATCGGTTCTTCACCGATGTCATTTTGTTCATACCACAAACGAACGCCCGTAATTTTCTTAATCTGGCTTCTGCGGTAAGGTCCTTTTTTGATCTCTACCCAAACCAAATCGCCCAAATCATAATCCTGACCAAGACGAAAGCCGTGCATTTTGCTTGTAATGTCCCGCTGCACATCCTTGGTTGCAAGATCTTTTCGCGCATCAGTTTCCGTTTCACCGTCAAGGGCTGCCATCCAGCCATACATCCCTGTCATTTTCGGCGGAATTTCCACCACAAAGTCCTCTATCTTCTCGGCCTTTTCCCACGCGCCCGATTGATCTTTGCAAACAATATAATCACCTTTCCCAAAGGTGATTCCGAATTTCGCGCCGGCAACACTAACATAGTATCCCTTTGCAAAATTCTCGGCGTTGTTGTTCACCAGTTTCGGGCTGTTTTCACCGGCATTCCAATTTCCCATATCTTCCATCTTTTGTGTGTACCATCCGCCGGATGCATAGTCCTGCAAATCTTCTGTATAGGCCATGTCAAAGGCGTTTTTATTTTCTTCCGAAAAAACAGCGGTAAGCGTCTGCCCTTTCGTTGCGATAAACACCCACTGTTTGCGGTCCACATCAAAGAAAATTCTATGTCCGCCACCTGCCTGCTCCATGGAAGATTGCACCGCTTCGAAAACCGTGGACATGGATTGATTTTTTAAAGATACCGGCCCAAATTCTTTTTCCTCGTTTGTCTCAACAACAATCAAATCTCCCAAAACCTTACCAACCAAATAGGCACATACTGTTTGGGCACTGCAATCAGGGATCTCCCCATTTTCGGCCAAAACCTCCGTGTCAATTGCCTCCGGAATACAAAAACGAGTCAAAATCCAGTTGCAACTGCGTCCATATAAAACCGCTTCATCACCAAGACTGCGACCTGTGATAATCGCCTGCTTGTCACCTTGCACAGCCACCATATACCGATTATCCATCATCACCGAAACAAGCGGGCTCTCCAAGGGGAAATGCATTTCAAATCTGCCAATATCGTTTTCATAAAGGGTCCAGTTACAAGAAAAAATGTCGTGTTCAATGTGAAGTAAATTAAAATCAAAATCGTAAAAACGAACGTCTTCCATCAAATCACCGCCTCAACATATTGGTTTTGATAGGTAACCAAAACACTGATTTTCTGACCCAAACTGTAATTCATCACTTCCAGATCATTAGCTCCGGGTGCAAGAATAAAGTCACTCAAAAAACTGTTTTTTGAAATGCGGTTTGTAATATCTCCCGCTATGCTCGATGTAATGTTTCTGTTCGGAATATCAATGGTCACCGTTTCACCGGGCACCGTTTCATATTCCAGCAAAACAGTCTGCCCTGTGGTATGATTAACCACTTCTAAACCAAAATCAAGGCTCATTACCCCGACATTTGAAACAGCCACATCATTAAAAACCGTAATCACAGGCTCTGCCGCTACATCGCCTCGGTTAACAACCTGCTTCCCGTGTACTCTTTCTGTAAAAGGGCAAGGCAAAGTAAAGGAAGAGCGAATCAGATTCTGCTTATAAAAAAGACTTTCCTGCTTGTCCGCTTCGTCTGTAAAGTAGGGTCTGTCGCAAACAAACTGAAGGACTAAAGATGCCACTTCCCTGCTTCTGTACTTAGGTTCTGTAACGGTTTTACAGCGGCAATCAATCACGCGCTTACCGATATCGGTAAAAACCGAAAGTCTGCCGGGGTGATATAAAATCCGCATCATATCAGAAAGAGTCTTTTTAAGCCCCGCCTGAGCACAAACATCACCCGAAACTGTGATGGTTCTTGCAACATCCCTCTGAGAGATTAACACCTGACCGGGCTGCTTTGCATAGTTTGTCACGTTAAATTCACGGGCCACAAGCCCCAGTCCCTCCACCTCCGTTACCCGAAAGGAAGTTCCTCGTCCGCCTGACAGACAAATCCTGCCAAGATTATTTTCAAAAGTCATCTCAAACATTGTCATGCCTCCTAGCAAAAAGTAATGACAATCTCAGAAGTCTTAGGATCCAGCATACCGGACATACCGGAAGCTTCTGCTCTTTGATACACGCGCAAAACATTGTCTGTTCCCAGTTCAAATCGCAGATAAACAAAGTAATATGAGTCGTGAGAAGTGGGTCGGCCAACAATCTGCGCCGAACACGCAACCAACACCTCACCGTTTTGACTTTCATATATCTTCGCATCCATACCACGGTCTGCATAAACATAATAATTCAAAACCGAATAGGCGTGCTTTGTGGAAAGGTCCACAAATCCACAAAAAGCATTGGCGGTATTCGAACTATATTGAACGCCCTGCGAATGAATCAAAACATAACTGTATCCCGTATCATTCACGTCAATTTCCCACAAAAGTTCTTCCTCAGGATTGCTGTTCCACATAAAATCCTTCGTATAACTCTCTGTACCGTGAAGTCCCAAGAAAGGATGTTTCATCACAGCTCTGTCAGGCTTTTCAATCACGTCTCCCGTTTCTGTCACACGTCCCAACACAACAACATCATCTGCCTGCGGTACCTCCACAGTGCAACGGGGTGCAGCAAAGCCACTCACCGCATCAAAACCAAACCAAACATAGTTGACCGCATCAGGCACCATATCCATTGTAATGCCCGCCTCATCAATTGTCACGCGGCGACCGTCACTTAAGTATAAAACGCCCTCGCCAATGGTCACCTGACCCTCGTCGACGCTGAGCGCGCATCCTCGGCTCACGCCTTTTGTCACCAGTGATGCCGAAATGTCATTTAAATGCTCAACCCCATACGTGCCGCCATCTTCAAAAGCCAAAGCGCCGCCACCCAACTCTTCCGCCGCACTATTTAAAAATTCCGCCGTCACCGGCTCATTATCCATAAAACTTACCGTATAACTCATCTTCACACTTCCTTTTCGTCTTAGTCAAGCCCACGCAATCGTTTCACTATTTCTGCCGATGCAATCACCTGCAACTGCTGAGCCACGGTCTCGCCACTTTCTTTTAAAACATAGGTGTTGTTGTGGGTGTTCTGTACGTGGCTTGTACCGGCACCGCTGCCCAATGGAACTGCTTCAACGGGAGATGTCAGAAGCGATACCACAACACCTTGCAATGTATCCTGCAAATCTGCCAGCTTGCTAACAAAGCCCGCTCCAAACTGTTCTGCAGATAAAGCACCCTGACGAAGAAATCCTGCCGGAATGGTGCCATACCAACTTTCCAGTTCCCCTTCGATCGTTTTCAACACCTCTCTGGTTTCCTCGGCATAACTGCTCTTTGCTGTTTCCGCCGAAAGTCTCTGAATGGCCTGCCAATCGGCTAAATAGGCACTTCGCTCACCTTCTGTCATGCCAAGCAGTGCTTCCTGATAGCGAATCGCATCCGAAACCGAAAGATCACGAATAGCGCTAAAAAGTTCCTGCGGCACACCGTTCATGCCTTTCACTTTCTGCAGCAGGTCGGCATATTTCTCCAGTTCCTTCCGTTCCTGAGATAAATCCAGAATGGTCCTTTCAAAAACCTCTGCACTACCGCCGGGACCCGTATTTTTAAAAACTTCTGTTCTCTTTTCAAACAAGCCACCAAAAGCAATCATTTTCTGTTCCATCTTCTGCGTGGCTTTTTCAATTTCGCTTAAACTGGATGTAGCACGCTTTGCAATTTCATCAAAATCATTGATGATGGCAGTTTTCTGCACTTTAAGAGCAGTCTTGATTTTATCGGCCTGCATCCTGAGTCCGTTTACATAGTCCCTTGTGGATTCCGACTGGATTTTTGCCAGTTCATTGGCCAACTCCTGCTCTGCATCAAGGGTCATTTTTTCCTTCTCTGCCAGATACTCCTGCTGATTGTCAAGCATCTCTTCATGGGTCTTCTCCATCCACTCATCTCCCTCCTAAAAAAGTTCCGAAAGTGCACGGGTCATTTCTTCTTCCCGCACTGCTTCCGTTCTTGTATCATTAAGCTTATGCAAGGCTTTCATCCGTCTGTAAAACCGCTTTTCTTCGGGGTTTTTAATATTCGATACATCCAGCCGACGATAGCCAATCACCTTAGAAAATTGCGTCTGTTCCGAAAGTCCGGAAAGCAGGGCACGAAACTGCCACCAGTGGAGTTTAGCTGTCACCAAATCAATGCCATATTGCTGATAAAAAGCCGCATAAATCAAATCTTCGTCCTGCACAAAACTGTAAACAGGGCCGGCCGCCTCGGTGCCTCTTGTATGTTTTATATCCGCCCCACCGTAAAACTCAACTATCGCCTCCACCGCTTTTTCCAACGTAGGCGGCAACTGCCGATAACAAAGGGTCAGAATACGAGGCAATTTTTCCAAAAAGGAACTTTCCTCTTCAAACAAAATGTTTGCCAGACAAATCCAGTTCCGAAAATCCGTAAAAATCGGGTATTCTTCTCCACCAACGGTCACCGTCTGTGGCAAATCCCCTTGCAAAAGCTTCATTGTCATTCTCCAGTCTCCTTCCACCCTGCCGCAGAAACCTGCGGCAGAGTGTTTTTAGCTTACGCTTCTGTAAAACTACAGGTTTCCCAATCGTCACTGCTCACCGCAGAGCCAAACACTTTCTCACCTTTCACTTTTAAGGTGCCGCTATATGTGTAGGCTTCCATGGAATTACCCTCGCTGTCACAGATTACGGAAAATTCCCTTTT
Source organism: Clostridia bacterium (assembly GCA_045652815.1). GTDB lineage: Bacteria > Bacillota > Clostridia > UBA1381 > UBA9506 > UMGS755. The sequence goes on along the minus strand of JAZOLH010000011.1, from coordinate 16,420 downwards.
CACAGCAGGACAACTGCCGCTATGATCAACACGGGAAAGATCCACCATAATAATGGAGCGAACTGCCTCCATACCAACCAGTTCCTTGTCTGCAATATCCACTAAATCATTGTGAACTGCGTTATCGGAAAACTGGTCAAAAGAGTATGAAATGCTGGGGCTGTAACCCACAACATCTGACTGTTCAAACTCCTGATCAACATACTGTCTTGAATATTCAATGGGGCTTTTCTTGGTCGCAATTTCGTTAAAGCCCTTCATTCTGTGATATGTAACCTTGCCTTCAGCATCGATAACGCCAAAGAACGCCAGTTTATCACTTCGTTTAACAATTTTATTCATCCCTGTCACTCTCCTTTTTGATAGTAAACCAACCGACAGGTCAGTTCATATCGTAATCCTGTATAATCCCGTTCTGCCACAGCCGCTGTTTTTGTCACTTCAATTTTCTGTGCCACTTTTCCGTCGGTAAGTTCAGGCAGATGACTTTCCAGCCAAGCAGTCACGTTTTCATAAAATTCGTCAGCCGCCACTACCGGAAAGGCCTCTTCTTTTGAAGAAATCACAAACAAAAACTGTCGCAAACTGCTCCCATCTGTATAGCGATATACAATCGGTTTGGCAGAAACAGCCTGCAGACTCATATCTCCGGCTGTATCGCCCAGAAAATTCGCCTGTATATTTTGCAAAACGGGGCATGTGCGCAAAAACGCAACCATCGTTTCAAACATAATCTGCCTCCTATCGTCTGCCAATGACCTTGCAATGAGAAAGACCGCTGCCTGCCACTTCGTTGTTCCGAATCTCGCAAACAGAAAACCAAACTTTCTCATCTCGGCTCACCAAATCACCAAGGCGCAGCGTCACCTGCTTACAAGCGGGAATCCGCAAACGGATTTCTCCCGCCGCGGCGGCACCCGTTCTGTCAGGCGTATAGCCCACTGTCGAAACGACATGTATTCCGTCTATAACGAAGGTCTCTCCACCGCCTGCAGGACGAACAAACACACGATCTGTCATGTTCACAGGCGTCGCCCCCTGTACAGAATGCCGCTATCACCTAAATGACGACGGACCAACTGTCTGATTTCAAGAGAAGCCTCATCGCAATAACTCACATCATAGCCATCCAGACTTTCCCGACTGATACCCTGTCGTCTGTCCTGACGGTACAAACTGTCACAAATTTCGCAAAGCAAAAGTTTCATCGCATCGTCTTCCATCTTATCTGCCTCAGCACGCATCATATTGCCGAGAAGCACCGATGCTCGTCTGACAAACAGAGAGAAAACTTCCTCAGGCAGTTCGTTGCCGCCATAAACGTCTTTGTAAAATGTGTAATCCGCTATTAACAAACTCATCCCTCCTGACATAGCTCCGGGGCAAAAATGCCCCGGAGTTTCGGCTTATTAACCGTTGGTAATCAGTCTTGCAATGGGAATCGCTTTGGGATCATATGCCACAGACCAGTTAGCACTTGCAGAAAGCTGTGCATCGGTGGGGCTGTTGGTCCAGCCGGATGTAGGTGCAGTAAAGGAGAAGCCATTGGGATGAATGGTCTCACGAATACGGGTATATAAGGTATCCTGACCGCCATTTTTAGCAGGATCACGATACACTTCCGCAGGCACTTCCACCTTACCGCGAGCGGTACGAATCGCACCTTCACCTAACAGGTAGGTGGTGTAAGTTGTCAGGTCTTTGTTCTCGCCTGAGCCGCCTACTGCTGCCGTGGGAACACCGTCGTCAATAATAACGGTAAAACCGTTCACAGAAGCCAGTGCCGCAGGTCTCTGAATACCGTTAGCATCGGTGTACTTCCAGTAATCCAGCATCTGCAGATTTTCTAAAGTCTTCGCAACATTAGAATGCATAATCGCCAGAGAGAACAGATTTTTGTTATCACCCAGCGCCAGAGTTGCCAGATCATTTAAGTCAGTAGCGCCAATGGTGTAAGGGCTTGCAGTTTTGGAAGATAAGTCAACAGTATGAGTTTCCTTCCATTTCTTTGCATTGCCGGAAGAGCCGGAAATGCCGAAAATTGCCTGCAGAATAGAGAGCAGAGTGTTCTGTCTCTGTTTCGCCCAGTATTTGCCGATGGTACCTGCAATGTGGTTCATCGGGTCAGCGCCGGAAAGTTCTGCCGCAAAGTTACGAGCGGTAAAACCCTTGCCTCTGCCGTACACAACACCGGTCTGGCTGCCGCCTGCCGCCTCGGATGCGGTAATGTCGGTTGCACCGTCATAGTTATCGGGCGCACCGTCTAAAACGCTGTAAAAAGGAATGGTGTAAAGGCCGCCATCCGCCTGAATTCTGGATGCAATCAGCGCATCTTCCACCATTGCGCCGCTATCAATCATTGCGGTTTTTGTCGGGTCGGGCGCTGCTTCCCAACTCTGCACAAAAACTTCCTCATCAAAGGGAAAATTTAAATAAGTTGCCATTTGTTATCCTCCTGTTATTTCTGTTTCATCATCTGGTACAGTTCCGGCTGTTCTTTCTTCATTTTCAGTCGTTCCATGTACCCCATCTTTTGAAAATCCTCCGGACTCATTTCCTGAGAGCCCTTAGCGGCCGGGCGAATAAACTGAAGCATTTTTTCTGTATCATCGAACAAAAAGTCGTTCTCCTTCTTCAGTTCCCAAACCTGCTCAGAAAGCCCACTGAGTGTACCGTTTTCCAGGGAAATCCTGTCCATATCAAGCAGAGATTTAACCGCTGTCAGATTGCGCGCACCAAAAGCGGATAATTCACGTGCCAAAGCCGCCTGAAATTCCTTCTCCTGCTCGTTTTTAACAAAGTCGGCAAATTCTCTTTCATGGCGTTCTTTTTCTTCCTGCAGAGCATTTTGCAGGCGCAAAAGTTCCGCCTGTGTTTCCTCCGCTGAAACATTCTCCGCCATCACGCGTTCATGTTCTTCGCGCAGATTTTTCAGTTCTTCACTTTTGTGATTAAAGTCCGCTTTAGAAACAAAGCGTTTGCCCAGTTCCTCGCAAAATGTTGCCAGAGTTTCCTCGGTTACAGCATCACCGTACAGATTTTTCAAAACCTCTTTCATTACATTTCCTCCTTTAGCGCTTTCCTTGTTTTAAAGGTGCTTCTTTCGTGCCCATGGTACACGCCTTATGACACCCACGGCAGCCAGTCCTGCCCTGCGCTGTCTATTTCTATTCCGCCGATGCAGGCGGTATTTAGGAGTTGTTTACCGTCTACCCTCCAAAGACAAGTTTTTATTCCTCCTGCGCCGAAACCGCCGCAAGTTTTTCCTTTGCCTGATCCTCTGTTTCACCTAAATACCAGGTTCTCATTTCCCATTTGTGCATCACGCCATCTTTCACCAGTTTCAGCATTTCCTCAAATTGTGTGCCTCTGTCGGTAACGGTACTGTCATCAAATTCAAAATTCACATAACATTCACCTGCAGGCAGCAGATTGAAAATTGTTGCCAGATGGTCAAAACCCTCCACCAAATCAGCAAGCGCTTTTTGAAGCGCCTTCTGAATATCCGTCACAGTGGCATAAGAGCGCTGACGAAGCAGTTTCATCTCCGTTGCAGTTCTGGCGGAGCTGTTGATGTTAGAAAGAGTACCACGTGCCAAACCGCACAAATCTTCAATGCGAATCAAAATTTCATTGAGTCCACTCAGGTAAGAACCATCACGAAGTGTCGGCGCAAAAATGCTGTATAAGTCGCTATCTCCCGCATCAATATCTAACGCACGGAACAATCGTTTAGATAAGGCAGGCATCTTCATATCCCCGTTTTCCAGCATAAGCGCATCCACCGATGCATCAATGGCAAGTTCACCGCCTTCATATTCCCACATGAGTCTTGAGAACTGAAAATCTGCCTCTTTAATCATAGGAACGCCACGTGCAAAAACGGAAACACCTAAAGGCGAACCCGGCTCAATCACATTGGCCATAGGCATCTTCAGGTATGAAAATAGGGGTTTAGAAAGTCCGGGCAAAGTCACGCTTTCCGCCAGATTTGCCCACTGGGGCACGTCTGATAAAGGAACGGGTTTACCCAACCCCCAAAAACCGCCACCGCAAAACGCATAGTTTCGAACAGTCACACCCGCATCATCTAAAATATGTTCTTCCAGTCGGTTGTAAAGTTTGCCCTGATAGCGCAATCTGTCCAGAAAAACCGCTGATACCACTTCTCCGCGGCTATTCATAGCCAAAGGGAAAAATCGGTTAGGCAGAACATATTCCACCGCCAAACGTTTCTTCTCAGGATAGGGTTTTAAAACAACACCGCCACCGGCACAGGCATATTCCATCCATAACCTGATGTTTGCCAAAACCTCTTTAAAAACGCCCTCGTTGATGGCTTCTGCTCGCGCACTGCCCCAAACCGTCGCATTAAAGTCAAGCGTAGACTGGCAAGCCAGTTCACAGGCAATGGCTGATGCTAAGTTCATACTTTTCACCGTCTCATTGTTCCAGGGCGCACAGTCGCGATACATCTGATCCCAAAGCACCATTGCCCGGCTCATTGCATCGGAAATAAGCACCTCTTTGCCCAGTGCCTGCTCAATGTGTTTCACCATTAAAAAATTACTTGTTTCAAAATCTGTCATTTGCCTCTCCTCCTCCAAATATCCTCCAGAGCATAGCGCACCGCATCAATGGAATGATTATCCCTGTCGGGATATCCGCTGACAACTTCGCCTGCCTCCGTAGTTTCATATTCATATTCCAAAAATTCTTTTGCTGCGCAAGGACATCGCACAGGGTCAATCACAATCTCCGAAAGGGACGAAAGCCATTTCATCGAATAAGCCACGCTCCCCGGCCCCTTTTTCGCACGTTTCACCGAAAGTCCCGTTTCACGCAAATCCGCTATAGACTTTGGCCCTTCCCCGCCGGAATCTGCAATGATTTTATCCTGCGCACCAATGCCTTTAGCCCGTATCAGCCGCCCAATCTCGCGATTAGGCAATTTATGACCGCTGATTTCATCAAAAATAATCAACTTCCGCTCCGCAGGCAAAAATCCCATTCTGTGAAAACGAAAAGGGTCAGGATACCAACCCCAGTCAATCCCGTTATAAATCCTGTCGAGACTTCTGATTTCGCTATCCGTAATCTCCCTTAGGGTCAGGTTTGTAAAAACGCTGCCACCCTCGTCATTAGGTACGCCGCCATATTCGTGCTCGTAAGCCGCGGGATTTACTTCTTTTAAGTGCGCCGCCTCTTCCAAAAACACTTTTCCCAGCCACTCCGGCGGAATGTCCAAATAACTGCTCTGACATAAAAGCCTGCTTTCTTTCGGCACCCGCACAAATTGGTTGGCCCAGTTGCCCATGGTCTTCGGCGGATTAAAAGACTTGAAAATATAGGCCTCATCCCCGCCACGAATCACCGATTGCTCAATGCTTCTGATTTCTTCTTCGCCGCAAAACTGGTCCAGTTCTTCAAACCATAAAACCCCAATGTACCCAAAAGGCACTTTGATAGACTTCAGTTTCGCAGGGTCATCGGCCCCACGAAAATAAATTTTCTGCCCCGTCTTTTTATAGATAATTTCCATGGGGTTCACCCGACACTCAAACTCAGATGCAAGCCCAAGCTCCCCAATCGCCCACTTCATCTGGGCGAACACGCTGTCTCGGAGAGTTTCTTTTACCCGCCTGCAAAGCACCGCGTGGAGCATAGGTTTTGCAAGCAAAATATCCAGCACCATCAAACTCACAAAAGTGGATTTTGCACTACCACGCCCACCGTAAATCACGTATTCCGTATGTCCGCCTCGGCGAATATCCTGCCAAACAGAAAAGTATTTTTCCGTCAGCATCCGCGCAGGCATCTCAAAGGACTTTTCCTCCGATTCTGTCTCCATCTCCACCAGATTCCGCACCTCTTTAATGGACTGTAAATCGCCCATCTTGGCCTTTTCCACCAGTGCTCTGGCAATGGCCATGGCATTATCCGTTTCCTCCGTCATCGCTCCCACCGTTTCCGATGGTTCTGAAAGCAACAGGCTCACATAGTGACCCATCATCTGTTTTATATCCTGCACAAATTCACCTCCTGCGTTGGTAATAGCCTACCACGTAAAACTTTCCCAAAATGCAAATTGCAAAAGTAATCACAAAATGAAAAAATTTGTAAATTCTGTTGACAAAAAACAAAAGTAGTGTTACAATAATCTCGTCAAATAAATATCGGGGAGCCCAAAAGGCTGAGAGGAAGTTTTGCTTCGACCCGTAACCTGATTTGGATAATGCCAACGTAGGGAATATTTCAGAGTGCACTTTTGCGGAAATAGCCCCGAGGCTGTTTCCGTTTTTTTGTTGCTCAAAAAACACTCCTCGGCAGAATCCTCAAAACAAAGGAGGAATTTCTATGAAAACCAAACGTCTCGTCACCACGGCTATGCTCATTGCTGTAGCCACCGCCCTGTCCATCTTCCAACCGTTCCAGTTGCCTTTTGGCGGCGGTATCACCATCGCATCCATGATGCCCATCGTGATTATCGCCTATTGCTATGGAACTTCTTGGGGACTTTTCTCGGCATTCATTTTCAGTCTTCTGCAAATGCTGTTAGGGCTCAAAACCGTCACCGCTTTTTTCCTGCCCGGCGATAGCCAGATGATTCTCTGGCACGCCATCATCGTCTGCCTGCTAGACTATGTTGTGGCATATACCGTCCTCGGTTTCGGCGGCGTCTTCAAAAACAAAATTAAAAACGATGGGGTGGCCATCTGCCTCGGCAGCATCTTGGCTCTCGCTCTGCGCTACATCACCCACATCATTTCCGGCGCTATCTTCTTCGGCGCTTGGGCCGAATGGTTCTTCACCCAGGAGGGTTTTTACGCCATCGGGGCATCCATTATGAACACTTTCTCCGGCGCATCTCTTTCTTGGATTTATTCCGTGTTCTATAACGGCACCTATATGCTTCCCGAAATCATCATCACCGCCATCTTTACCCCCATCATCTATAAAGCCCTCTCCAAGGCAAAATTAGTATAAAAAAACCTCCCTTGTGCATTAGGAGGTGCCCCATAGGGGCGGAGGGATTGTCCCTCTTGACAATTTATATAGAATCTAGTATACTTAATATTAAAGACACCGTTCTTCTGTCCGGCAGCATTGTCTGCCGCACTGGATCTCTTTTTTGATTTCCAATCAGATTAACGGTGTCTTTTAGTTTTTTCTTCCCCGCTATGCAAGATTCGTAGCGATTGCTGTCTCGACGGTCCGCAAGCCTTCCCCTTGAGGGGAAGGTGTCACCGCAGGTGACGGATGAGGTGTCAATCCCCCCTTTTTTCTCATTTTCCCGCCCCAAAACCCATTCACAACCCCCATTTTTAGGTATATAATTATAAGTAGATTTATTTTCCAAAAAACTAACGAAAAAGGAGGCAAAACTGATGACAAAACGAGAAAAAGCCATGGCATTTCATAAAGAAGGTTATAACTGTGCCCAGTCTGTTTTGCTTGCCTTTGCCGATGACATCGGTCTCGGTTTTACCGAAGCCGCAAAACTCACTCTGCCCTTCGGCAGCGGTATGGGTGTTAAAAACACTTGCGGCGCTCTAACAGGCGCACTGATGGTGCTGGGTCTTGTTTCTGATGCAGCAACGCCCCCCACGCCGGCAGAAAAGGCAAATACATATCAACAGGCACGTGCATTAACAGCGTTATTTGCAAACGCTAATGGTTCTGACCAGTGTCGTGATCTGTTAGCGCAGATTGCCGAAAATAAAGATGCTAAAAGCTGTAACGAACTGGTCGGCTACGCGGCCGAAATGTTGGAACAGTTTTTAAATAACGAACAATAAAACCACAGGAGGAATCATCATGAAGGTTTTAGCCATTGGTTGCCATCCCGACGATGTTGAAATCGGTTGTGCCGGCACCTTAGCAAAATATGTAAAACAGGGTCACGAAGTCACCGTTTGCCACGTTTGTAACGGTAACTTAGGCCACGCTATCATCCAGCCCGATGAACTGCGCGAAATGCGTATCGGCGAAGCAAAAAAAGCAGGTAGTTTAGCTGGTATCAAAGTCATCACCTGCGATATTGGCGACGTTATGGTCTATGATTGCAAAGAACATCGCGATAAGGTTGTGGATGTGATCCGTTCCGAAAAACCCGACCTGATCATCACCCACTACCCCGATGATTATATGCCCGACCATACCGCAGTCAGCAAACTGGTGTTCGACGCTTCTTTTGCTGCCAGCGTTCCCCATTACAAAACAAATGTAGAAGGCGCTCACGAAGTAACACCTCTTTACTATATGGACACTTTAGCAGGCCTTAACTTCCAGCCCACCGAGTATGTTGACATCACCGATGAACTGGAACTGAAACTTGAGATGCTCGAATGTCACGAAAGTCAGCTCAAATGGATGCGTGACCACGATAACATCGACTTTGCTGAATTTGTTAAAACCTGCTCCCGCTTCCGCGGTCTGCAGTGCGGCGTTCAGTATGCCGAAGGCTTCACCCAGGCTTATGCTTGGCCCAAGGTTAAGCCCGAAAGATTGTTACCCTAAGTGTTAAACTTTTAAAATAATTAACAGGAGGATATAACTATGAATTTTGCAAGTACCGTAAAAGGCTCTTTGCTCGAGGGCTTCTACCCCGCAGGTTGGGACATGGAAAAGATTGATGCATGCTGCTCCAATGCTCCCGAAACCATTTTCGACCGTCAGGCATTCTGGAACAAAGACTTCCAGCCCATCGCTTGCGGCAACACCGAAGAATTCGCAACCTTAATGGGTCACGAAATCGCGATGACCATCAAAACCGCTCGCGATAACGGTGAAAAACTGATTATGATTCTGCCCGTAGGTCCTATGGGTATGTATCGTTGGGTTGTTTTCTTCTTAAAAGAATGGGGCGTAAAATGCGACCATCTGTATTGCTTCAACATGGACGAATGGTCCGATGCTGATGGTAACACTCTCCCCTCTGACAATCCGGCTGCATTTACTTATGCAATGGAACAGGCTTTCTACAATCCCCTGGGCGAACTGACCGTTCCCAAAGAACAGAGAAACTTCGCAACCAAAGAAAACCTGCCCACCTATCCTGAAAAAATTGCAAAACTGAAAGCAGAAGGTGCAAAAATGTGCCTGATCTTCGGTATCGGCCGTATGTGCCACATCGCATTCTGGGAACCCCAGTTTGCAGCAGAATTTGCAACTGAAGAAGAATGGAAGGCACAGCCTTACCGCATCGGTGCAAAACTGCATCCCTTAACCATCGAACAGAACGCACTGACAAGCTTTAAGTCCAGAACTTCCTTAGTTCCTTGTCGTGCAAATACCATCGGCCCTGGCATCTTCATGCAGGCTGATAAAATCATCGGCGGTTGCGATGGCGCACTGTCCCGTGGTATGCAGTGGCAGGGTATGAGCCTGTGGATGACTCTCCGCTATGGCCCCACTCCCTGGATCACCTCCAGCTATATTCCCACTCTGCCCGGCAAACTCTTCTTCTTAGAAGAACTGGCAGGTCCCTTAGAAGCTGAATGTAACTAATCGGCTTTTGATTTAGCGCAGATCGCCCAAAGGTTATGAACAAACCTCACCTCTCGCTGTACCGCGTACAGCTTCGGGTTCCCTTCGGCTCGGTTTGTCCATTCTGCATCTAAATCAAATTTGCCTAAATAAAAAAAGGTGCTGTGAATTTCACAGCACCTTTTTTTATTATTTCCTAACAACCCATCGACAATTGCAAGCTTCCCCATCCAATTCCATACAAAAAACCCTATGCAAATTGCATAGGGTTTTTTCTTATTCAAATGTAATTCCGTTTGCATTCACCGGCAAGTAGGAAACCTTGTCTCCCTTTGCCGCATACACATAAACATATAGTGTCTTCCCTGCAAAATATGTATCCGAATCCGGACCATCTTGCACAGCAACACCAAATCGTCCATCATAGCCGGAAACTCGTGCGGGAAATGCGTAAATGTCCTCGTCTCCTGATAAGTTGGTAATCAAGTATCTCTCAATATCTGCCTTCGTCAGCGTACCTGTCAACTTGTCAGGACTCAACAAAATGCCAAACGTATCGGCTGTACCGTACCGCAATTTACCAATAGCAAAAACACCTTCATAAATTGCTTCTCTATGATAATCTGAAAGAAGTGTCAACATCGCATTGGCATAGAGTCTGTTGCCCCCCATACCAACCAAGTCAACTGTATGAGCTCCGTTTCCGGAAATGCTCCAACTTTTCTCTGTACCATCATCATAGACAATATCGCCATGTTCCAGGTGAACATCATAAAACGCTTCCGACAGGTCTGCAGAAACACCATCCACCGTCAGATTCACATAGTCCAAAATCAAATCAAAACCTGCATAATAGGCGCCTGTTTCATCCGCTCCGTTTCCACTATAGGCAGTAACACCAAAATAAACACCCTCATCAGGAATATCGAATTGGCTATCTCCAAGGGGGAAGGCACTTGCCTGGGGCACCGGTGCCGTCCGGCCACTGTATGCCGCCGTAATACCCCGTGTGGTTTTCCCGTCTAATGTCACATCCGTCTTAACGCGACCGCCTTCGGTATAAAAGTGCATCGAAACTGTATGCCACTCGCCGTGAGCGCAATCGCCCACCTCATTATTGGCAAAGCCCCAGCTTTCGTTGTGGCCGTTCACATAGGCCTTACCATTAGCCAGATGCAGCGAGTTAGTTCCGTTAAACAGGAAAATCGGTCGCACGGCCGCAATAGGTCCTGCAACATAGTTATCCACCTTAAACTTATATTCCAACGTGTATTCCTTCGTCTCATCTGCTGTCAAAAGCGAAGAGGTAAACGCCGTTGCCGGCCAGTATGTACCACGCTGTTTAATCACAAAGGCCATATCGCCGCCTTCAGCACGGCTGACAATTTCAGGCTCGCCAAAGTCCTCTGCCTTTCCAAAAATAACTGTAATGTTACAATCACCGCTAATCGAAATCGGAATAAAGTCACCACGGACAAAATCCGTCACAACAGCACCGTCATCAACGCGGTAACCTGTCACATCATAGCCTGCCTTGGGAAAATAATAAAGCTTCAGTGTATTGTTAGTCCCATCGGCGCCATGTACATATCCTTCGCCTTCTGCAGTAACCGTCACCAAATGAGTACCGATCATCAACGGCACTTCATCCGCAGGATCGTAGTCCTCATTGATTTTAATAATCGGCCCGGTAACAGGAGCTTTAGCACGAATTCTGAGCAAAAATTCTTCTTGAGAGTAAAGTGCTGGAGTTTCCATACCCAACAGCCAGTAAAGGTCATTACGACAACCCTTGGCAAGCTGTGTCGCATTAACATCAGAAGCATCATAATTGGGCATCACTACCGCTCCCTGCGAATCCACACATGCTCCGTAACGGTTGTAACCAAAACCGCCATCACGCTTATAAAAGTCTTTCAATTTAACAGAAAGAGAGCGAACAAATCGAGGTGCTGCCGCATCAAGGAGTGCCTGCGTTTCTGCATCAATGCCAACCTCACCGGCAGATTTCACCATATAACGCATCGCCAGACTGATGTTATAGGGCTCACTCATGCCGCCAAATTCTGCTGTTTCAGCGAGGTAGGCTGCCGATTCAATAATCTTATCCATATAGGGCATAGGAATCCCCGTCAGCGTGAACACGCCCGAAAGTTTCGTCACAGCGGAAATACCAATCATATTTATCTCATCGGTGAATAAGCCATTGTGAGGCCGTTGTTTAGAACGTATAAATTCCGAAACCGTGTCTAGCCAACCAAGTTCTTTGAGTTGTCCTGCAAAGTCACCAATATCATTACCTGCATGCCAAACATGTCGGCCCTGGCCTGTGCCATCCCAGTCAAATTCTGTTCTAACCCATTCCATGTAATTATCTAAAGACGCAAGATAGGAGTCATCCGATGTGGAAACATCGCCACTTGCCATCAGAACAACCTCTGCTTCGTCTTCTGTAGGGATTCTCTCTGTGGCAGTAGGATATAAAGGTTCCATGCCGCAGGCATTTAAAATTCCTAAAGAGGAATTCAAATCGCGCTGTTTTTTACCAACGTTCACGGTGGCAATATCAAACTCCGGTTCAATAAACCAACCGGTTTCCGGATCCTGTAGGCTCTGAATCCAACTACCCAACTTTTGTTTCTCTGCTGTTGTCATCAAGGAAATGGGCAACGCCGCCTGACTGGTAGATTCAATGTGAGGTCCAAACCCCTCGCGACCAACAGAGGGCTGAGAAAAGTACATACCGCCCGTTTCAGGATCATAGAGGCTAACATAAAGATCCAACAGTTTTTCAGGATCAAACATCTTTTCCATTTCAGCCAGCGCGTCTAAATCAGTCTGTGTGCCAATGCGTTTTTTAAGGTCAACAACGCGATATCCATTCTGACGCGCAGAAGGATAATAACCAATAAAATCAACCAACGCATCTTTATGACAAAGGAGTGTACCATCCAGCAAAAGCAAAGGCTTATCCGTCGTAAAGGTACCTTCCTGCGTGGTATAGCTGTTGCTACCCACAACCCCTTCAAATCGGCGTCCTGTCATTTCTCTTTCCGCCTTCACGGTTTGGGTGCTCTCATTCCAGGAAACTTCCATGTCGCATGCCTCAGCCACGGCAACAAAAGGCAGATATGTCTCCCCTGCCACAGCGACCTCGTCAACACCAAGGACAATCTCACCATTCACTAGATATAAATTAGCAGGGCCTGCCTCTAAGGGCACACCCGTCATCTCAGAAATATTGTTCCAATAGTTATCGGAGTTCCCCTTGCCTGTAAAACGGAGCCATTCACCTGAAACACTTTTGCCAAAGTCAAAACGTTCAAAACCTGTAGTCCCTCCGGCGCTTGTACCGTCAAAAACAGTTTCCCAAATGCCGTCAGAGCCACAAATGGCCAGTTCAAAGCTATATCGGCGAACATTGCCCGCCAGAAACATCACATTCACATGGTCATAGGCTACATCCGCATCCGTTTTCATCCAAACAGTAGTCGTACCGCTACCCCAACGAGTATTCGTTTTGCCGTCAAAAATATAGGCAGGACTTGTCCCCGCTTCACAACCATCGGCATAAACACCCCAAATACCACTAGCATAACCTGCATTATCCAGGTCTGCCGCCGAAACAACTGGCACCACACCCATCATTAAAATCAAAGATAAAAAAAGCGAAATAATTCGTTGCAAACCAATCACTCATTTCCTTGTGTTGATAAAAGTCCCGTACCATTCGATACGGGACTTTACTTTTATGCCTAATTAATCTTCTTTAAATGCCCATTTTGTCATCGGCACATAACCGTCTGTCTTGTTCCAATCTGTTACCTTGTCAGCGGTAAGGCGTCCATGTATACCGTGATATTCATCCCACATTTTATTAATCTTATCGGCATATTCCTGCTGAGTCCAAAGTGCAGGGCAAGGACGACCTGCAAATTCATAAAGAATCGTGCGACAACGTGTTGCCAAACCGTTACCGTTTACGTCTGCCTCATCCTCGCCTGTCGCAACATGTGCACCCTGCGTGTGAGACTGACCGGCACCAACAATGTAACCAAAAGCGCCGCTATCCTTCAAGAAGGGTTTCATCTGCACGGTAATTGCCTGAATTAGTTTCGGTGTAATTTCATCCAGTTTAGCCTGAATGCCTTCAGGCAGAATGTTGCCGGATGCGGCATAGGAGCGCATCGCACCCTGCATCAAAACAGGCAGGTTGATAATTTCTGACATATCGGGCGGCATATTTGCTTCTGCCATGGGCAGTGCATTGTCAAACAGTTTGTTGATATAAGGATACGGAATACTGTCCTCACCAAACGCCCAGCTTGCCTTCAGCGCACCGGAAATAGACATATAGGATTTAACAGGATCCGCCACCCATTCGTATTTGAATGTGCTCCAGTTAAATTGCTTCTTACCGCACATAAAACCGGTATCAGGATGAATCATCTTAGAAAAGAATTCCGCAATTTTTTGCTTATAACCCAAGGATATCAAAATAGAGGAATAGGATTCTGTAGCGTGTGCCGATCCCCAAACACTGCCCTCTGTCCAGTCCATACTGTTGAGCCAGTTTTCAACGCCGGTCCAGGATTCCAAAAAGTCCTCAACGCCGTTGCCATTGGCATCGGTGCTGGCCATCAGCTGGGCTTCTTGAGTCTGTGTGCCCTGTGCACGTTCTTCTACTGTGGGATAAAGGGGTGTAAACTGGCTATAACCCAGCGCGCGCAGTTCGGATAAAATACCCTGCGCATACTGGTTATCACGGCCTTTTTTACCGGTCGAAGCATCCGCCAGATCAAACTCCGGTTCAATAAAGAAGCCTGTTGCCGGGTCTTGCAAATTCTGTACCCAAGTACCCATCGCACGCAGCGCATCGGGGCGCATCAAAGCTTTCGGCAAACCTGCACCATAGAGAGATTCAAGATGAGGACCGAACTGATCCGGATTATCTCGTGAAGATTCTGAGTAGAAGAATGAACCCGTTGCAGGATCATATAAGGAAGCCAGCCAGTTGAGCATTTTATCGCCATCAAAAAGCTGTGCATCAAAATTAGCAAGTGCCCAGTCAACCTCGCTCCACTGATAACCAATCACAACATCACGGGGCTTATAGTCCCCTGTCCAGATGTAAGCGCGAACATCATAGGATGCAATATTATCAAAGCCTACAGTGTGTGTCATCATAACACTGCCCTGCTGTTTGGAGTTTGCAGGAATAGAAAGGTCAGAAACGGCACACTCAACCAACATATTGTTACCGTCATAAGCGGCCAAAATTGCCTTCATCGTCTTAGCAGAAGATTCATTGTTAACCGCATCATAATTGTAAACGTGTGTGAATTTAACACCGTTATCAACACTTTCCTGTTTGGTATTCAGTCGTCCGTTTAATGCTTTGAGCTGGCCGTCGCCAAAAGGCTCAACCTCGGAAACAGCTGCCTTGTCATATTCAAGGCGAATGTTATCCAGCTTAACGCTAACGCGCAGGGCACCGCCTGAGTTATCGTCGCCACGGATACCAAAGTAACGACCGTCCGAGGGCAGGGGTACTGCTTCTGCTACATGGAAACCGTTATCAATCACGCAAATACCATCGATGTAAAGGTCAACGCGGCCTTCCCCTTCGTTGCCCTTGTGGAATACCCAACGGTAGTTATGCTTTTCACCCTTGCCGGTCGCCGTATCCCACATGCGAACGAGTGCACGGTCGCCACCGGTAACCCATGTGTTGGCACCGTCTTCGGTACAAACCTGCATAATGCTGTCGTAAATCTTTGCGGTAGGGCTGAACCAACCGCCAAAGTGCATATGCATATAACGGGAACTATGGTCAATCACATTGCCCTCTGCATCCACGTGAGACCATTCATCCATGGTCATATCGTAGCTAACGGTGTAGTCATAAATCGGTGTCGGGGAGTTTTTAACATCCTCGCTGTACATGGCAAAAGCCGTCTGCCAAGTACCTTTACCCTGCGTTTTGTAGCGCAGATATGTATTGGTTACGCCGTTTACCGTTTCGGTTTCAAGGCCAACCAAAGAGTCTGTGGCAGGGTCGATACCGTGATTGAGCATCGTCACCGAAGAGCCACCGGAATGTGTCGGTGCTGTGATGGATAAATCGGTATTGATAAAATCATCCGCCTCAAAATCTTCGTAAAGATAATGGTGGGTTTCTGCCGATACGGGCATCACACAAAGTCCCAGCACTAAAATGCCGGCTAAAACTAAGGAAAGCCCTTTCTTTAAAATCTGCATTACATATCACACGCCTTTCGCATATTAAAAACAACTTCATTGCCTCCCCTTACAAAGGGGAGGTGGCTCGTAAGAGCCGGTGGGGTTACTTAGCCTCCCCTTACAAAGGGGAGGTGGCTCGTAAGAGCCGGTGGGGTTACATTCGTTCCTTAACCACCCTATCTATATAAGAACAAACCCCTTCAAAATTCTTCATAACATCTAAATTGGAAATATGAATAACACAAAGACCATAGCGAGATAAATACTCATCTCTTTCCTTGTCATAAAGCATTCCTGCATCATCATAATGTTGCGAACCATCTAATACAATAACAAGTTTTGCTTTTGAACAGTAGAAATCCACAATATATTTTCCAAGAATTCTTTGTTTAAAAAATCGAACCGGATATTGGCTCAAAAAATCATACCACAAATGTTTTTCTTCTTTTGTCATATTTTTTCTGAGCACTCTCGCAAGAGGTAGAATTTGCCTATTTTGCTTTCTGTCCATTTGACAAACCTCCCACCGCTAAAGCGGTCCCCCCTCCTTTACACAAGAAGGGCTCATTGCCTCCCCTTACAAAGGGGAGGTGGCTCGTAAGAGCCGGTGGGGTTACTTAGCCTCCCCTTACAAAGGGGAGGAGGCTCGTAAGAGCCGGTGGGGTTACATTCGTTCCTTAACCACCCT
>JAZOLH010000010.1:0-2663 GCA_045652815.1 Clostridia bacterium | reverse complement strand
TGCCTTGATCCCCGTTACGCAGTTGCTTTCGAAGGATACGATTCCGTCTGCAAGCAAGCGCACCGATTGCAAGAAGTTGTAGATGATGACGGGCATAAATACATTGAGTTCAAAGTTCCCCTGCGAAGCGCCAACCCCCACCGCAACGACGTTTGCCATAACCTGTACAGCAACCATCGTCATCGATTCGCACTGGGTAGGATTTACCTTGCCAGGCATAATCGAAGAACCAGGTTCGTTTTCGGGGATGAAGATTTCACCCAGACCGTCACGAGGACCGGAAGCCAGCCAACGAACGTCGTTAGCAATCTTCATCATATCAGCAGCCAGTGCTTTGATAGCACCGTGTGCAAACACGAATTCATCCTTAGATGTCAGAGCGTGGAATTTGTTAGAAGCGGTAATGAAGTCTTTGCCGGTGATTTTTGCAACTTCGCCTGCAACCACTTCACCAAAGCCCTTAGGCGCATTCAGGCCTGTACCAACAGCGGTACCGCCCAGTGCCAGTTCATAAAGGGGAGCGATGGAACGCTTAATCAGTTCAACATCTTTTTCAAGGCTGGATCTCCAACCGGAGATTTCCTGTGTGAAGGTGATGGGGGTAGCATCCTGCAGATGAGTTCTACCACTCTTTACAATACCTTCGTTTTCAGCTTCTAAGCGTTTGAAGGTTTCAATTAAAGTTTCCACAGCGGGAATCAGCTTGTCTTCCAGAATTAAAACAGCGGCAATGTGCATTGCTGTGGGGAATGTATCGTTAGAAGACTGGCTCATGTTTACATCGTCATTGGGATGTAATTTCTTTTCGCCTAAGATTTCGTTACCGCGGTTAGCAATAACTTCGTTGGTATTCATGTTAGACTGAGTACCGGAACCGGTTTGCCAAACAACCAGGGGAAAATGGTCGTTTAAGCTACCTGCCATCACTTCGTCGCAAACTTTAGCGATAGCACCTGCTTTTTCAGCAGTCATTTTTTCGGGACGCAGCTGACTGTTAGCCAGAGCTGCTGCCTTTTTCAGTACGCCGAAAGCATGAATAATTTCAGCGGGCATGGTTTCAATACCAACGCCGATTTCAAAGTTCTCGTGACTTCTCTGAGTCTGAGCGGCCCAGTAACGGTCAGCAGGAACTTTAACTTCGCCCATGGAGTCATGTTCAATTCTGTAATCCATTGTTTCCTCTTCCCTTCGTTTATATAGTGTTCTGCGGCTTTCGCCACTTTTTTATAAGTTAACGGCTCTGATAACTTCTTTTAAGCTGTCCGCACTCTTATGAAGCTGTGCAACTTCAAAATCGTTAAGAGGCAGAACCAGTTTGTTATGAGCGCCTTCTTTACCAACAACGTTTAATAAGCTCAGGCAAACGTCTTCAATGCCATATTCACCGTGGAGCATGGTGGAAACGGTCAGGGTTGTATCCATACCGCCCATCAGGCACTTACAGATGTGGCAAACAGATAAGGATACAGCATAGAAAGTAGCACCCTTTCTCTGAATAACGCGTGCACCGGATTTACGAACATATTCTTCGATTTCCGCTTTATCAAAATCAGGATAATCCTTGCGGGATACGATAGAAGATTCAAACTGGTCAATGGGAATGTTGGAGATGTTAGCCAAGGACCAGGGAACGAATGCGGTATCACCATGTTCACCTAAAACGTAAGCGTGAACGTTATGCTGGTTTACTGCATAGTATTCAGAAATTCTGGTACGCAGACGAGCGGTGTCGAGCACAGTACCGGAACCGATGATCTGTGCTTCCGGCAGACCGGAGAACTTGTGGAACGCATATGTAAGAATGTCAACAGGGTTACTAACGATAACATACTTAGCATTAGGCGCATATTTGATGATTTCGCCGGTTACGGATTTTAAGATGCCAACGTTGTTCTGTACCAGATCCAGACGGGACTGACCGGGTTTTCTGCCCATACCGGATGTGATAATAACGATGTCGGAACCTGCCGCATCTGCATAGCTACCTGCATAAATGGTGCAGGGTTTAACAAAGGGTACGCCCTGGCGGATGTCCAGTGCTTCACCCATGGCTTTTTCGCCGTTGATGTCAATGATAACTGTTTCGGAAGAAATGCCGGCAACTGTTAAGGTGTACGCGATGGTAGAACCTACGTTACCACTACCGATAATTGTAATTTTACTCATGATATCCCCTCACTATCAATCTATTTCCGTATATATGACGGTTTGATTCGATATATCCCATAATTTCTAGGTTTTCGGCGCTGTCTCGGCCGCACAAAACCAGGCCAAAGGCTATTTGACCCCAATTATCGATTATATCATTGATATTATTTTAACATACTCCGTTTCAATAGTCAATAATTATATATGAAAAAATACAAAAAAAATCACGAAAAATGTTGGTAAAAATACCATTTTCATTGTGCTATTTTTCACAAAGGAAAAATAAAAAAACTGCCATCTAAAAAGATGACAGTTTTTGCCTTGTTTTCTTATTCAACTTCTGTTACTTTATAACCCTGTGCCTCAACAGCTTCTTTCAGGATTTCTTTTGTTACGGTCTCGGTGTGCTCCACTGTGGCCAAACCTGTTTCGTGGCTGACCAGTGCCTCGCTGACCCCTGCCATAGCGTCCAAAGTGTTCTTAACTCTCGCTTCACAATGGGGGCACATCATACC
>JAZOLH010000009.1:0-15100 GCA_045652815.1 Clostridia bacterium | reverse complement strand
GTTAATTGGTTCGAGCCCGACCGCTGCCTGCGGCAGATGCAGGGAGGGCGAGAATTGGCAGAAACCCGCTGAATTCGAGTGCCTTTTAAGGTGCGAAGAATGAAGCGCTGGTTTCAACTCGCCTTTGTCGTTGGTTCGAGTCCAACTCGGGGAGCCATAGAAACCGAATGATTTAGATGACAGTCTGGATTGTTCGGTTTCTTTGTTATAATATTGAATTTTGTTAAAAAATATGATATAATTAATTCAAGCATATTTTTAATCTGGTAAAAGAATCAATGAAGGAGATATGTATTAATATGGTAGTAACGATTTTATCGCATATTATTGCGGCTTTATATCTTCAAAAACAAAAATATAAAAAATTAGTTACGGCTTGTTTTTGGGGTGCATATGTAATTTTTGCTGTATGTATTATGGTATTTCAAGAAAATGTAATGTACGGATTTTTCAGTTTGCTTTTTATGCATGCTGTTATCTTTTTTATAACAACAATAGGTTCTTTAGGAGAAAAAACCTTTTTGTTTCTTACATACTCGAATTCATTTTGCATATGTATTGGAGCAAACTTGATTTTATCAGATCTTCTGAGTAATAATGCTCATATATCTGTTTATGGATTAGGAATAGTGGTATTAATGCATCTGTTTCTATACAAGATTTTGCTTCCGAGTTATCAAAAAGCCAGGGTGTTCTTTTCTTCTGGTTGGTGGAAACTTAATGTTATATTAGTTTTCTTTTTCATACAGTTTTTGAATCAATATGCTTTCAGTATTGATATGAGCAATGCTCGTGATATAGTTTTTGATTTTGTTATTTTCAGTATTATTTTTTATTTAACATTAATTTTGATTTTTAATTTAGTAAAAGATAGCGCCGAAATGAATAAAAAAACATATGAAAATGATGAACTGAAAAATGTTGCATACATAGACGCTTTGACAAATATGCAAAATAGAGCAGCATACGAGAAATTTACCAGAAGACAAGTATTAAACCACAGAAAGAATCCTGGTGCACAGTTTATTTTTGTTATGCTTGATATCAATGGATTTAAAAATATCAATGATACAAGAGGACATGTCGCAGGGGATGAAATTTTAAAACAAGTAGGTAAGGTTATTACTGAATGTTTTGAGAGTTATAATTGTGAAAGTTTTAGATTTGGTGGCGATGAATTTGTTTTGCTGATAGAAGATATACAATTATCTTATGTCGAGAATCTAATTGTAAAGCTGAATGAAGAATTAGTTAATTTAATTAATGTTACATTATCTCACGGTTGTTCAGAGGTGGACTTCAATAACGCAAAACCTTTTCACGTCGCTTTGAAAAAAGCTGATGCAATTATGTATTCTAATAAAGAGCAATATTATTTGAATTGGTATAATAGTGAAAAAGAATTAAATGGTGAGAAGTTTTCATCTGAATCAGATGACATCTAAACCATTCGGCTCTTCCAAAAAAAGAACCATCCGTTTGGATGGTTCTTTTTTTAATCTATTCTTCCTACAATATAATCAATAGAAGTTTTATATAAGTCTGCAAGTTTAATTAACAAAGATACAGGAATTTCTCTTAATCCTCTTTCATATCTTGCGTAAACTTGGCGGTTGCACATTAAATAATCAGCAACTTGCTGTTGTGTTAAATCATTATCGATTCGTAAATCGTATAACCTTTTGAAGAATATTGAAATCACCTCTTGATTTTAATGTTGCCATAATTGTTCTGCTTTGCCCAAGAACCTATCCATAGGGTGTTTTTCAGTTTTCCTCAAACAGTGTCTCCATTGAAATGCCCAAGATCTTTGCAATAACATAAATTTCTTTATCTGTTGCACTGCGAACTTGCCCTTCAAGTTTCGAATAACTTGTTGGATTTATATCGCATCCCATAATTTGCATTTGTGCAATAAAGTCCTTTTGCTTGATTCCCTTTGATTTTCGGATTTTTTCAATATTTTTACCTACATTATTTTTATCTCCGTATATTTGTTTTCTAATTTTCATAAGCATATAATTCCTTTTTAGAATATTTATCATTAGTATATTCTAAAAATCGCTTGACATAATTCTATATTAGAATTATAATTAAATAAATTCCGATACGGAATTAAAACTATGTGCTAATATTTTATCAGGGGGCTTTGTTATGAGAATCAAGCTTGATTTATTA
Organism: Clostridia bacterium; assembly: GCA_045652815.1. GTDB lineage: Bacteria > Bacillota > Clostridia > UBA1381 > UBA9506 > UMGS755. The sequence goes on along the minus strand of JAZOLH010000009.1, from coordinate 12,922 downwards.
AAAGCGTACATTGCAGATTATGTTGTAAACCGTATCCATGATTTTAAAATAGATGAAAATAAAATTGCCAATACAACGGCCATTAAGATGATAAGTGAAATTCAGGATATTATTACGAATGAAGAATATGATGATTTTGAAGCGATTGAAGCGATTGTTTGTGTCTTTGAAAAATATCAAATTGACGCCGGAACGCGTCATGATTTTGGTTGAGAGCATTAAAAAACCACCCCGATGGGGTGGTTTTTTCTTTACTCTTTGATTGTAACAACCATATCACAACGAGATTTTGTATCCATCTTGTCGAAATAGGTGTGTTCTAATGGAATCCATTCTTTGAAAAAGCGTTCTGCCATTTGGGGCGTATTTCGTTTCAGGATACGCTTTTTCTGGGTGTCTTGGTCAACATTTAAGAAGACGGACAGATTGTAATAAGGTGCAAGATCGGGATGCATGGAGTATGCCCCCTCAATTACCGTTAAGGGCTTGGGCATCACACGGGTGGAAAACGAGATAGAACCCGTTGCACAATCAAAGGGACGGTATTCAATAGGCTCTCGGCGGCTAAGAGGCAGGAGCACTTCCTCTAAAAACCGCTCTCTATCCACGTTGCCACCGGGCTCTGCGAGGCGCTCTTTTGTGCGCTGATGGCTCTGCAGGAAAAAGTCATCCATATGCAGAAGACTGCAATCATAGACCTGCTCCAGCATAGATGCCAAGGTGGTTTTACCGCTGGCGCTACCGCCTTCAATAGCGAGGGTTACATTGCCTTTTGCAAGACCTTTGTCAATTTCCGTAAACAAGGGGAGGAAGGGAATAAAACGGTCTGCAATCACACGATAGGCAGGGGCATAGGCCTTGCGGAAACTATCTGAATGGTGCAGAGCCGAGTAGCCTTCTTTTTTCCAAGCGAGGACTTTTTCGTCCCATTCAGCGAGGGAGAAGGGCAATGCGCCGCCTTCAATCATCTCTCTTGCTTTAGCGAGTTTTTCTTCCAGTGCCGCCGGCCCTTCGGGCTCGTGCACAGCGGAGAGATAAAAGAGCTTACCCAAGGTTTCAGGGGCAAGACCTTGCGCTAGGGCGGACAGGTGTACGCGGGCATAATTGCCATCTAAGTTTTCGCTCAGGGGACAGAGGGTTTCTGTCATATCTGCGGCTTCTCCTCGGATGCGAGCTGTTGCCACTTCAGGCGAGGAGAGCAGATGCTCGGGGCCAAATGCACTCTGATGCAGAAACTTAAACACATCTTCGATTTGTAAATCGGGATAACGCTCAAAATGCTTGCGTACATGCAAGGCAGTATCCACACGACCATTTCGATCGGTTTGTTTTTTAAAGAGATTGGCGTTTTCCAGAAGCATCACAATCACGGGGACCAAAACCAGTTGCACGATAATGCCGGGGATGGCGTTGGTAATCGCCCCTGCCAAAAAGGCAGAAAAGCCGAATGAACCGCCGGAGAGACCTAGGCAGATAAACATTGCCACGCCCCAAACCAGTCGTCCTCGCACCATAGCAGACAGAAGGGAAAGATAAATAAAGATCTTTTTGCGGGGGAACATCCGGTGCAAACGTCCTGCTACTGCGCCATAGGTTGCCAGTTCAAAGGCCATACAGATGGCCGCAGGGAACAAGGGCGGCATGCCTAAAAACAGGGAGCGGGTGAGGGGCGCTAAAAAGCCAACCAAAAGCCCCCAACGCCAGCCACAGAGATAACCGCAGAGCAGAACGGGGATATGCATAGGGCAGAGCATAGAGCCGATTTCGGGAATCTGACCTGTGAAGAAAGGCATTACATAGGCAAGGGCCAGGAAAAGTGCCGCTAATATCATTTTAAATGTTTTGTTATGTTTCATAAGCATCCTTCTTTCCATCTCTTTCATTGTAACATAGATTTAGGCAAGAGTCCATCTTTTTGTCAGAAAAGGCAGGAGATTGTAAATTTTTCTTGAAGGAATCAAATCTTTAGTTGACCGCCCCACGTTCTTTTGGTATAATTAAAAAAGTAATGACAAATAAAAGGTGGTTTTACATATGTTTAATAAGAAAAACGATGTGCCCGAATACGTGAAACGCTCTGCTAAATATAAGCAGGCGCAAAAGGAAGCGAGAGCACAGAAGGTGGCTTTGAGCCCGAAAACCAAAAAAATTCTGCTGATTGCGCTTTGTGCGGTGCTTTTGGTAGCGGTTATTGGTCTTGCTATTTGGTTCTTTGCCGGCTCTTCCGACGATGGTAGTCAGACTCCTCCCGTACAGTCCGGCAAGTTCGATCCGTCTTTGGGTGTGCCCGATGCGGATATTGAAGCTTTTGTTCGTGAACGCTACGAGCGTGTTGCGGCTATTAATGCCACATTTGATGCGAAGGTAACAGAGTTTGACATTAAACATAACGTTGTTGATAATATGCAGGATTTGGTAACGGTTGTGGCTACCGCAGAGAGTGAAATTTGTAAAAAAACATTCCAGCTCGATTTGGTTTACAACGTGTCTGATGAATCCTGGAACTTAGAAAGCGGCAACGAAACCGTGGTTTCTACCAAATGGAACAAGGAAAACCTTCTGGGTTGGTGGGAAGGCGGTACAACTGCAGAAACCTATCGCGAACTGTACATTATGGATATTGATTTAGAAAACCGTCGTGCAAGTTTTATGAATCTGGAAAGACAGTATAGTAACGAACGCATCTATGAATGGCGTACCGGCGAACTGGAGATTTTGCCCTCTAACGATATTGCGCCTTTCGTTATCGACTACGATGGTATGAAATGGAACAAAGAACATATGATGTTCCCCTTTGAAGCAGAACCGCTTATGTGGTAATATAAAAAGAACCTCGCTTTTGCGGGGTTCTTTTTTTGGGTTTTAACACACTTGCTTTGTGTTGACTTTGGTCGCTGTTTTTGTTATAATTAATGTGTATAGAATTTTATAAATTTACAAGATAATTCATTTACAATATGGGGGGCTTTTGACATGAGTCAAACCGCGAACAATGTAACATATAAACCGAAAGTGAAAAAATCAACCTGGTTTATTCTGATTCTCTGCATCATCTGTGCGGCATTTGTAATGAGCACAAGCCGCAATGCATGGGATTCGTTTTTTGAAAGTCTGTTGCCGGCAGAAGAGCCGGAAGTTTTCATGTTTAATTCCGGTCTTGTGCCCGTTGAAATTGACGGGGAATGGGGCTATGCCGATAAAAAAGGCAAGATTGTGATTCAGCCGGCTTACGATTCGGCAGAGGCTTTTGTTGGCAAATATGCCATTGTTGAAAAAGATGAGAAATTTGGCTTTATCAACAAAAGCGGCAAAGTGGTGATTGAGCCGCAGTTTGATGTTGCCGAGGAATTTTCCGAGGGTTTGGCACTGGTGCAAAAGGGCGGCCTGTATGGCTATGTTAACACAAAGGGTCGCTTTGTGATTGATCCCCAGTTTGAAGAAGCTGATGTATTCTCAAATGGTCTGGCACCGGTTATGGTCAATGATAAGTGGGGCTATGTGAACAAGCGCGGTCGTGTTGTGATTCCCCTGCAGTTTGATGCGGCAGACGTATTTTATGATAAGCTGGCGCTGGTAGAACAAGATGGTCACGCAGGATTTATTGATAAACGTGGCAACTTTAAAATTGATGCAAAGTTTGACGATGCCGATGTCTTCGTGGGTGATTTTGCTCGTGTTATGGTCAATGGTCAGTATGGTTATATTGACAAAAAAGGCGACTATGTGATTTCGCCTCAGTTTGATTATGCAGGCGAATTTTCCGGCAATCTGGCTCGTGTTATGACCAAGGATAAATGGGGCTTTGTGAACAAAAAGGGCGACCTTGTGATTCCTCTGCAGTTTGACCACGCAGGCGATTTTTCAAGCGGTCTGGCGGCTGTTTTAAAAGATGAAAAAGTCGGCTTTATCAACAAAAAAGGCAAGTTTATTATTGAGCCGAGATACAGTGCTGCTTCCACATTTAAAGATGGTCGTGCAGTGATTCGCATCGGCGATAAATGGGGCTTTATTGATAAAAAGGGTTCCTATTCCATCAAAGCCCGTTTTGAAAGTGCTGTGAATGTGTTTACCGATAAGGTGACTTGTGTGGTTGAAGACGGAAAATACGTTTACCTTGATACCAAGGACAGATATGTGTTTGAGGCACAGTATCCCTATGGCTCTTTGTTTACCGATGATGGTTTTGCAGTTGTGGGCACAACGGATAAAAAGTTTGTGCTGATTAACAAAAAAGGCGAAACCGTGAGCCCTGCATTTGATGCTATCGGCGATTATGGCGCGCTCTACTGCGCAGAAGAGGGTTGCTCTGTTGCTCTCTTTGGTGAAGAAGAATACTGCCTCTCTCACGCAGACAAAATGGAATAAAGATGATAAAAAACCACCCGGAAGGGTGGTTTTTTTATGTACCAAATTGAATTTGTCAAGTGGGTGGAAAAATATATTGACAAGTGTTTGTGGCTGATGTATAATAAGGGTAAATTTGATGATATTTAGGAGTGGTTTTTGTGATTACAAAGATTAAACCCGTTATCGGCGGTTTGTCTGCCAAGGCAAAGCGAACAATGATGTTTGCGGCTCGCGACTTAGCCCGCTATATGCGCCTTTGTGACTATCTGGGCGATTATCCCGTTGTGCCCGTGGAGACATTTAAAGGTAAAGAAAAAGATACGCTTTATCTGGTGGTGGGTCACGAGGCGCTGCCCAGTGTTCCCGATGTTAATTTAGATGATGCTGTTTTGATTGATACAGAGGGCGTTTGCGGTGTGATTTCCGGCACCAATGCCCGTGCTACTTTGATTGCCATGTACCGCTTTTTGCGTGAAAACGGATTTAGTTTTGTAAAGCCCGGTAAACACGGTGAACATATTCCCGCAGTTTTTGCAGGCAAAACCCTGTCCATTTGTGAAAAAGCGGCCCATCGTCACAGAGCTACCTGTATTGAAGGTTCCTTAAAGCAGGAACTGCTACTTGACACCATTGATTGGCTGCCCAAAGTTGGCTTTAACGGCTATTTTATTCAGTTTTTCCAGCCGCGCGCTTTCTATTTAGGTCACTATAACCGCTTGAAACAGATTGAACTTTCCAACGAAGAAATGGCGGCGATTACCGAAGTTGTTCGTGATGAAATCGCGAAAAGAAGCCTGCTTCATCACGCTGTGGGTCACGGTTGGACCTGCAAAGCAGTTGGCCTTGATTCTAACTCCTGGGAGCAGTATTTTGGCGAGATTACCGATGAACAGCGCGCTATGATGGCAGAAATTAACGGTGAGAGAGGTCTTTTTGACCATCGCCCCTTAAACACCAACCTTTGCTATTCCCAGCAGAAAGTGCGCGACAAGATGAGCGACGCCGTTGTGGAATACTGCAAAACCCATCCCAATGTGGATTATGTACATATCTGGCTGGCCGACTGGCAGAACAACTGCTGTGAATGTGAAGAATGCAAAAAACTCAGAACATCTGACTATTATGTTCGTATGCTTAACGAACTGGACGAAAAGATGACCGCAGAGGGCCTTGACACTAAGATTGTTTTCCTAATGTACACCGGTCTTTTGTGGGCACCCCTCCGCGAGCGCTTTAAAAATCATGAACGCTTTGTTCTGATGTTTGCACCCATTTCCAGAACCTACACCCATCCTTTAGAAAAACTGAAGGAAAACATTCCTGCACCGGAATACATTTTAAATAAAATTCCCGAACTAAAAGGCGTTGACGAAAACTTGGCGCTTCTTCGTGATTGGCAGGCGGTTTCCGATGGCGATATGTTCATTTTTGACTACTATTATTGCTGCGAATATGTGCAGGAACTCACCAACTGGGGCACCGCGCAGATTGCGAACAAAGATATTAAGGCTTTCAAGGAATTGGGTCTTAACGGTCTGGTGAACTGTATGGTTAACCGCGCGTATTTGCCCACGGCTGTTTTAATCAACGTGATTGCCGATACCCTGTGGGATGCAGATGTGACCTTTGATCAGGTGGCAGACAGAGTACTTGCGGCGCAGTTTGGCGAAGGTGCGGCTTTTGTGCGTGCATACTTAGAAGAAGTATTTGCTTGCGGCTATGCTGAGGCTATGCGCGGCGAGAAAGATATTAAAACCCCCGAAGAGCAGGCCAAGATCGCCAAAGCGGTGGACGTGCTTCGTGCTCATCGCGATGAGATTGCCGCTTGGTGCGACAAAGCCGAAGGAAACCGTAAACACGAGTGGGATGCGCTCTATCTCCACAATGAGCTGGTGGAAAGAATGTTCCTGTTCCAGCTGGCTGAAACACAGGAAGAAAAAGATGCCATTGCCAAGGAATATCGCATCTTTGCCGAGACCAAGGTGGATGAATTCCACATTGAGTTTGACAGAGCGACTTACATTCCCTTTGGCGCCAGTCCCGAGCCCTATAATGAGCAATAAAAATTGATAATAAATCACATTGAAAATGCAGAAAAACCCTTGCGTTTTCAGTGTGATTTTTATAATGAGGGAAATACTTTCAGAGCCTTGGGAGGCATTAAAATGATTTGTAAAATTAAACCCGTAACAGGTGGGTTAACCGAAAAAGCAAAACGCACAATGCTCTTTGCAGCGCGGGAACTGGCTCGCTATATGGTTATGGTTGATCCAAAGGGCGATTACCCTGTGATTCCTGCAGTCTCTTCTGGTGGCAAGGAAAAGGATACACTGTTTTTGACCATTGGACACGAAGGTTTACCCAAGGTAGACGATGTGAAACTTGATGATGCCATTCTGATTGACACAGAGGGTGTTTGCGGTGTTGTTGCCGGCAGTAATGCCCGTTCGGTTTTGATTGCAATGTACCGCTTTTTGCGTGAAAACGGTTTTGTGTTTACAAAGCCGGGCAGATACGGGGAATATGTGCCCGAAACGTTTGTGGGTAAAAACCTCTTTATCAGCGAAGCGGCGGCCCATCAGCACAGATGCATCTGCATTGAGGGAACACTGCCCCAAGAAGCGCTTTTTGATGTGATTGACTGGCTTCCTAAAGTGGGCTTTAATGGCTATTTTATTCAGTTCTTCCAGCCTCGGGCATTCTATCTTGGCTATTATAATATGTACCGCGGCATCGAACTTTCCAACGAGGAAATGGCGGCGTTGACCGACGTGGTGCGTGATGAAATTGCAAAACGAAGCCTGATTCATCACTCCGTGGGTCATGGTTGGACAAGCGTTGCCGTTGGACTTGACGGTAACTCCTGGGAGCCGTATTTTGGTGAAATTTCCGAAGAACATCGTTCTATGATGGCTGAGGTTAGCGGTGTTCGCGGTTTGTATGAAGATAGACCCTTAAACACAAATCTTTGCTATTCGCAAGCTAAGGTTCGCGATAAGATGACAGATGCCATTGTAGAGCATTGCGAAACACATCCCGATGAGGATTTTATTTGCATCAGTTTGGCGGATGGCTATAATAACACCTGTGAGTGTGAAGAATGCCGAAAACTCAGGGTTTCTGATTACTATGTTCGTATGCTCAACGAACTGGATGAAAAACTGACGGCCAAAGGTCTTGATAACAAAATCGTTACATCCATGTATAATAGCCTGATGTGGACGCCTCTTAAGGAACGCTTTCATAACAGCAAGCGTTTTGTGCTTCACATGGCACCTATTGCAAGAACCTATACCCATCCTTTAACAAAGCCGACCGAGGGAACAGAACTTCCGGAATATGTATTAAATCATATGCCCGAAGTAAAAGATACGGCTCAGAACTTGGCGCTCTGCTACGAATGGATGAAAATCATGGAGAATAAGCCCTTTGTTTTTGATTACTATTATTGCTGTGAGTATGTGCAGGAACTCACCAACTGGGGTACCGCGCAGATTGCAAGCCAAGACATTAAGGCTTATGAGGAGCTGGGTTTTAACGGTCTTGTGAATTGTATGGTTAATCGCGCATATCTGCCAACGGCGGTTTTAATCAATGTGATTGCAGAAACCCTGTGGGATACCTCTAAGGAATTTGATGACATTGCCGACCGCACTTTAATAAATCAGTTTGGCAAAGAAGGCGCACCTTTTGTCCGCGCTTACTTAGAAGAGATTTTTGCCTGTGGCTATGCGGAAGCTATGCGCGGCGAAAAGGATATTAAATCTCCCGAGGAACAAGCGAAAATTGCCAAGGCGGTGGATGTGATTCGTGCCCATCGGGCAGATATTGCCGCTTGGACAGAAAAAGCCACCGGCAATCAGAAACACGATTGGCAGGCACTGTATCTCCACGGCGAACTGGTGGAGAGAATGTTCCTGTATCAGTTGGCAGAAACACAGGAAGAAAAAGATGCCATTGCCAAGGAATATCGCATCTATGCCGAGACCAAAGTGGATGAATTCAAGATTGAATTTGACCGCGGCACTTACATTCCCTTTGGCGCCAGTCCCGAGCCCTATCATGAGCAATAAAAATCGATCATAAATCCCACTGAAAATGCAGAAAAACCCTTGCATTTTCGGTGGGATTTTTGTATAATGGGGGTAATACTTTCAGAACTTTGGGAGGCATTAAAATGATTTGTAAAATTAAGCCTGTAACAGGTGGCTTAACCGAAAAAGCAAAACGCACTATGCTTTTTGCGGCGCAGGATTTAGCCCGCTATTTAAAACTTTCTGATCCTGCCGGTGATTTCCCTGTAATTCCCGCACAAGAATATGCAGAAGGGGATAGCCACGCTTTATATTTGGTGGTTGGTCATGCCGGCCTTCCTGAAGTGGAAGATGCTTACCTTGACGATGCGATTTTAATCCGCACCAAAGGCCTCGCAGGTGTGATTGCAGGTACCAACGCTCGTGCGGTGTTGATTGGTGCTTACCGTTTCCTGAGAGAAAATGGTTATACTTTCACAAAACCCGGTAAATATGGCGAAACCATTCCCGAAGTTTTAGAATGCCGCGACCTTTCTATTTGCGAGGCGGCTTCTTACCGCCACAGAGCCATTTGTATTGAAGGCGCTACATATCAGGAATGCCTGTTTGATATGATTGACTTTATGCCCAAAGTGGGTCTTAACGGTTACTTCATTCAGTTCTTAGAGCCCGATGCTTTCTTTAACAACTATTATGTTGCCAAAGGTCTTAACATGACTCAGAAAGAAATTGCATCGGCGGCAAAACTGTTCCGTGATGAGATTTTCAAAAGAAGTATGCTGTACCACGCTGTAGGTCACGGCTGGACCTGCCAGACCATGGGTTGCGACGTGAACGGTTGGGATGAATATAAAGGCGAAATGACAGAAGAAGACCTTTCTATGCTGGCACTGGTGAACGGTAAGCGCGAACTCTTTAAGGGCAGACCCCTGCACACAAACCTCTGCTATTCTCAGCAGAAGGTACGTGATAAAATGAACAAGATGATTGTGGATTACATTAAGGAAAATCCCAATGTTGACTATCTGCATTACTGGCTGGCAGACGATGGTAACAACGTTTGCGAATGCCCCGAATGTGCGAAAGAACGCCTTGCTGATACGTACGTTCGTATGCTGAACGAACTGGACGAAATGCTGACAGCTGAAGGTCTTGACACCAAGGTTGTTTACCTGATTTATAACGGTTTAATCTGGGCGCCCCTTTCCGAAAAATTCAAAAACTCAAAGCGCTTCGTGCTGATGCTGGCACCCGGTAGCCGCGTGTTTACCGAGCCCTTAGATCCTGCGAATGTGAACACAGAAATTCCGCCCTATGCGCTGAATGACCTGCCCTCCATCCGTGGCTCTGCGGTTTGGCCTGCACTCTTAAAAGAATGGCAGGATGCGGCTGAAGGCGGCGATAGTTTCGACTTTGACTACCATCTGATTTGGGGACATCCTGCTGATCCCTCTACATTGAGACTTTCTAAAGTGATGTCTCAGGATATTAAAAACTATGAGGCACTGGGGCTCAATGGCATTGTTAGCTGTCAGGCACAGCGCGTGTTCCTGCCTACAAGCCTTACTACCAATGTGATGGTAGAAACTCTTTGGAACAAAGAGGCAGACTACGATGAGATTCTGCACAGAATGATGAAAATTGATTTTGGCAAGGATTATCCGATTGTGCTGGATTACCTGCAGTCTTTGCAGAGCACCAATGCAGAAGATTTATTTAACCGTATTAATCCTGAAGGTTGGGATGATAATCTGCCCGACTGGCGTAACGATGAAAAACGTGCCGAACTGCAAAAAACCATAGCAGTGGTTGATGCCTTCTATGAAAAATACGGTTATATGGCAGAAGACGGTGAAACCGAAAATATCCGTCACAACTGGAAAGGTGTGTTCTGCCACGGTCAGCTGATTAAGGCCTATGCGAACTACTTTATGGTGGATGGCGAGGAAAACATCAAAGAGGCAGGCCGCGCAGTATATCGACTGGCAGATGAAGTTATGAAAGAATTCCGTACAGAACACGAGCATGTGCCCAGTCGTCTGCAGGGTAGAGAAGACGGTCTCACCTTTGAAGTTGGTCCCGCAATGGCGTAAGTCTGATAAAGGAGATTTGACGATGATTTGTAAAATTAAGCCGGTTATCGGTAATTTAGATGCAAAAGAAAAAGAAACGGTGCTTTTTGCGGCACGAGAACTTGCTAAATATTTAGGTCTTTGCGACTTTGGCGGCGATTTCCCCGTGATTCCCGTGGAAGAAAACGAAGGCGCAAAAGATTCTCTGTATGTAAGTGTTGGTGATAGCAGATTGCCCAGCGTCTCTGACAAAACGTTAGATGATGCTATTGTAATCGAAACCATTGAAATTTACGGTACTATTTCCGGTACAAACGCTCGTGCAACCTTGATTGCGGTGTACCGTTTCCTGCGTGAAAACGGTTTTGGCTTTGCAAAACCGGGCAAAGCAGGGGAAACCATTCCCGAAACCTTTGCAAACAAGAAACTGTCCATTTGCGAAGTGCCTTCTTACCGCCACAGAGGTGTTTGTATTGAAGGTGCAACCCCGCAGGAAGTTCTGGTTGATTTGATTGACTGGTTGCCGAAAGTTTCTATGAATGCTTACTTCATTCAGTTCTTTGACCCCAGCGCATTCTACCGTCGTTTTTACGGTAAATATGACATTAACTTAACCGATGCTGAAATCACAGCTATGGCAAACCAGCTGCGCGGTGAGATTGCAAAACGTAGCCTTTTGTATCACGCGGTTGGTCACGGTTGGACAGCGAAAACCTTAGGCGTTGACGGTAACTCCTGGGATGATTCTGATGCTACCTTTACCGATGAACAGGTAGAGATGATGGGTATGATTGACGGTAAGCGTGGACTCTTCAAAAAACAGCCCCAGAACACCAATCTTTGCTATTCCAACCCCATTGTTCGCGATAAGATGACGGATACCATCCTTTCCTATTGCGAAGAAAATCAGGATGTTGACTATCTGCATTTTTGGCTGGCAGACTTTTCGGGCAACGTTTGCGAATGTGACGAATGTCTGAAAATGCGTTTGGCAGACTACTACGTTCGTATGCTGAATGAACTGGATGAAAAACTGACAGCCAAGGGTCTTAAGACCAAAGTTGTGTTCCTGATTTATTCCAGTCTCCTTTGGGGACCCCTTTCCGAAACCTTTAAAAACAGTGACCGCTTTGTGCTGATGTTTGCACCTTTTAACCGCTCTTATGCAGGTCCTTTGACTAAAGCGGGTGCTACCAAAGTGCCGCCTTATCCGCGCAATAAGGATAAGACCACCATCGGTACCGGCGAATGCTTAGCATTCCTTTTAGAATGGCAGGACAAAGCCCATGGCGGCGATAGTTTTGACTATGATTATCATTTCTGCTTAGGCAGTATGTATGAATTTACGGGCTTTGGTCTTGCAAAAACTCTGCATGCCGACGCTCAGAACTTTAAAGAACTGGATATTAATGGCTTAATCAGTTGTCAGGGTCAGCGCATTTTCCTGCCCACTGCTCTCGGCATGAATATGATGGCAGAAGTGCTCTGGAACAACGGTCAGGATTTTGAAGATGTTTCTCTGCGTATCCTGCGCGCGCAGTTTGGCGACTATGCAAAAGTTGTGTTTGATTATTTAGCATCTTTAGATGCTCTCGGCACCTCCGAAGCCCTGCGCCAGACCCACGACGTTGGTTTGGTTGAAAATCCCGACAACGTGAGAAGCGATGCCAACAAGGAAAAGATGAAGAAGGCAAATGCTATTATTGAATCTTTCCGTAAAGAATATGACGCTGTTGCGGCGGCAAAAGTCGGCAACGAAAAGAGAAACTGGGAAGCGCTGTTCTTTGGCACCGAACTGATTCGCCTGATGAACACCTATTACATCACCGAAGGCGAAGATGCCCTAAAAGAACTCAAAGACAAGATTTATGCTTTCGTAAAAGAAGAAGGTAACAAATTCAAGACTGAATTTGATAAGGAAAGTTACTTGTTACCCGAGGTATAAGATTGATAAAAAACGGGCCCGAAAACTGAGTTTTCGGGCTCCTTTTTTGTTTAAAAAGACTAATTTGCAAAACCTTTCAAAAGGCACTTGACATTTGATTTTGACTCCTTTATAATACGGGGTATAGGCCACATTTTCCTATAAAATGAATTGTTTTGGAGGCACATTATGTTCATCAAGATTAAGCCCGTTGTGGGTGGTCTTACCGACAAAGAAAAAAGAACCATAGTTTTTGCGGCAAAGGAACTTTCAAAGCATCTTTTAATGGTGGATGCTTTTGGTGATTTCCCCGTGATTCCTGTTACAGAATATAAAGAAAAGGACTGTTGCTTAGCAACAGTCCTTTTCTTTTTTTATATTTCAGGCTTAAAGCAAGGCATGAATTCCAGTTTAAACAGGTTTGCCTTGTGACGACGGTCGATGATGGCCTTTGTTTCGGCATCGTCAATTTCGCCTGTGCGAATATAGCGGTCTAAAGTGGCATAGGTAAAACCAAGATTATCTTCATCGGTTTTGCCGCAGAG
>JAZOLH010000008.1:0-14907 GCA_045652815.1 Clostridia bacterium | reverse complement strand
AAGGTTCAAAGAAGAGCGTTGCTAGAAGTTTATGGCGGCAAGCATCCTGATATTTCTCGGGATCTGCAATAATATCTTCAGCAACATCGAGAATTTCATCAATTTCTGCGACACTCAGGTCGGTAATGTTCATCAGATTTTTCATACTTTTGCTCCATTCACAGCGAGATAATTCTTGATACGAGTTACATTTTCTTCATTTTTCGGGTCTTCTTCAAGATATTCAATGATATCATAAACATCAACAACGGAGTAAACCGGGAAGCCGAATTGCTCTTCAATTTCCTGCATTGCACCTTTTTCGGTCTGACCTTTTTCCTTACGGTCAACCATGATGAAGGTTGCAATTACCTTTGTGCCATCTAAATGACCGAGAATTTCCATAGATTCACGGATGGCAGTGCCGGCGGTGATAACATCCTCAATGATAACAATTTCTTCACCTTCTGTGGGCACATAGCCAACGAAAGTACCGCCTTCACCGTGGTCTTTTACTTCCTTGCGGTTGAAGAAGAAAGGAACGTTAAGACCGTTCTTAGAAAGAGCAACCGCTGCAGAAATAGAAAGGGAAATGCCCTTGTATGCAGGTCCGTAAAGAACAGCTTCCTTCTTGCCCAGCTTATCAAAATAAGCTTTGGCATAGAACTCACCCATTTTGGTAATCTGGTCGCCCGTCTTAATCATACCTGCATTTACAAAATAAGGGATTTTGCGACCGGACTTTGCAGTAAAGTCGCCAAACTTCAGAACACCTGCTTCCTGCAGGAATTCAATAAACTCTCTTTTGTAAGCTTCCATGATTGTATCTCCTATATCTTATGTTTTAGTTGGTGTTTATCAGTCGCAAAATTCAGCCACACAGCGCTCATAAGCGGCAACGGGATCAGCGGCCGCAGTGATGGGACGACCCACAACAATATAGTCAGAGCCGATTTCCTTGGCAGCGGCAGGCGTCATAACACGTTTCTGGTCACCAATATCACCATCTGCAAAACGCACGCCGGGGGTGATGGTTAAAAACTCTTTGCCGCAACGGTCGTGTACCTTCCCTGCTTCCAGCGGTGAGCAAACGATACCATCAAGACCGGCATTCTTTGCAGTTTCGGCATAGTGCATAACAACCTCATCAATAGGACGGTTAATGAGAATATCACGTTCCATTGTTTCCTGATCGGTAGAGGTAAGCTGTGTTACCGCAATCAGCAGAGGACGTGTTCCGTCAGGACGGGTTAAACCTTCGATAGCGCCCTGCATCATAGCGGTTGTACCTGCCGCGTGCAGATTGGTGATATCAACATCAAGGTTTGAAAGAACAGCCATAGCTTTTTTAACTGTGTTGGGAATATCGTGCAGTTTCAGGTCAAGGAAAATCTTATGACCGCGCGCTTTAATTTCTTTTACGATGGACGGGCCTTCTGCATAGAAAAGTTCCATACCGATTTTAAGGAATGGTTTACGAGCGCAATCTTTGAACTTGTCTAAGAATGCAAAGGTTGCATCCGCAGAAGCAAAATCACATGCTACAATAACGTCTTTACCCATTACTTTACACCTCCGATAATTTCACTCAAGTTTGTAATTCCATATTGATCCATAACATTAGGCAGGTCACGAATGATATCACGACATGCATAAGGATTCACTAAATTTGCCGCACCGACTTCAACAGCCGTTGCACCGGCCAACATCATTTCAATCACGTCTTCAGCAGAAGAAACGCCGCCCATACCAATAACGGGGATGCTCACTGCCTGCGCCACCTGATAGACCATTCTCACAGCCACAGGGAAAATAGCAGGACCGGAAAAACCGCCCATTTTATTAGCGATGACGGGCTTGCGAGTACGCAGATTAATGCGCATACCTAAAAGCGTGTTAATCAAACTGATGCCATCGGCACCTGCTTCTTCACAAGCTTTAGCAATAGAAACAATGTCTGTTACATTGGGAGACAGTTTGATGATAACGGGTTTTGTGGTAACCGCCTTAACGGCCTTTGTCACTTCTGCGGCCGCTTCGGGCTGGGTGCCAAAACTCATGCCGCCACCGTGAACATTGGGGCAGGAAACGTTGACTTCAAGCCAGCCAACCTGCTCTTCTTTATCCAGTTTTTCGCAAGTATATGCGTAATCTTCAATTGAAAATCCCGAAACATTTGCCATAACAGGCTTATGAAAACAAGTTTTCAGTTTAGGCAATTCTTCGGAAATCACCTTCTCCACACCGGGATTCTGCAAACCTACAGCGTTAATCATACCGCTATAACATTCTGCAATGCGGGGCGTAGGATTACCAAAACGAGGATCTTTTGTGGTACCTTTAAAAGAAAAAGTACCCAGTTCATTGATATCATACAGTTCTGCAAATTCATAGCCAAAGCCGAAAGTACCTGAAGCAGGAATGACGGGATTTGAAAGCTCAATGCCGCAGAGATTAACGTTTAATCTTCCCATAGAATTTCCTCCTTCTTCATCACAGGACCTTCTTTGCAGATGCGCTTGTAACCTGTGAGAGTCTTGCAGGAACAACCCATACAAGCACCAAAACCACAGCCCATACGTTCTTCAAAACTCAGCTGACCTGAGGTGACAGAGGTCTTATGTACTGCCTTGAGCATAGGTTCAGGACCACAGGTATAGAAATACGTATAGTCCATAGTCTCAAGTACGGTTGTTACAAAGCCACGAACACCGTAACTGCCATCTACTGTGGTGACGGTTACATCACAGCCAAGGGCACGAAATTCTTCTTCATAGAAGATTTCATCAGCTGTGTTAAAGCCCAGGATAACCTTAACTGCCTTGCCCTGCTCTCTCAATTTTTTCGCCAGATTATACATAGCCGGAACGCCCACGCCACCGCCGAGAAGCACGGGCTTGTCTCCTGCCTCGCTGATGTCGTAACCATTGCCGAGACCGGTCAGAATATCAAGTTTTGTGCCGGGCGCCATAGAAGCCATCGCCTCTGTGCCCTTGCCCACAACTTTATAAACAAGTGTAAGGGTTTCTCTGTCATAATCACAAACGGAAATAGGACGGCGCAGGAACATTCCATCAAGCTTTATGTTCACAAACTGACCGCAATTGGTAATGTCGGAAGTGTCGCCGACCAAAATCATTTTATAGACAGAATTCGTGAGTGCTTCATTGCTACGAATTTCAAAAACACTTTGTTTCATAATGTCTCCTTTACTGCAAAAACAGGGGTCTAAAATTCACCTTAAGGGGAGGATATTCACCCTCCCCTTATAGATTATTTATTTCGCATCAATGGTAGAAATGGTCAGTGTTCTTTCTTCAAGAACATCCAAAAGTGCATCAACAGTATCTAAAGATGTAAACATTGTTACATTATACTCTGTTGCGGTCTGGCGAAGCTGAGCGCCATCGCTTTCGCTGTTGGAGCCGGGATTTTTGGTGTTGATGAAGTAAGCAATATGGCCCTGACGAAGCGCGTTGGGAATTTCGTCACTGCCTTCGCTGAGTTTTGCAAGCGCATGGGTGCGGATGCCATTGTTTTTAAGGAAGGTTGCAGTACCTGCTGTTGCTTCAATGTTAAAGCCAAGCTGATAGAATCTTCTGATAAGCGGAAGTGCTTCTTCTTTATCCTTATCGGCAATGGTGCAGAATACAGTACCGTAATTCTGCAGGTGCATACCGGATGCCTGCAATGCTTTATACACAGCACGGGTTCTTGTGCGGTCATAACCGATGGCTTCACCGGTAGATTTCATTTCAGGTGACAGGTAAGCATCCAGACCACGAATCTTGTTGAAGGAGAACACGGGCGCTTTTACATACCATCTTTCCTGTTCATCAGGATAGATATCGAAGATGCCCTGCTCTTTTAAGCTCTTGCCAAGGATAACTTCGGTAGCAATATCAGCCAAAGAATAGCCTGTTGCTTTAGACAGGAAGGGAACAGTACGGGAAGAACGGGGGTTAACTTCGATGATATATACATTGTCGTTTTCATCTACAATGAACTGAATGTTGAAAAGACCAACGATACCGATAGCAAGTCCCAGTTTCTTAGCATACTGCAGGATGATGCCTTTTACCTTATCAGAGATGGAGAAAGGCGGATATACGGAGATGGAGTCACCGGAGTGAACACCAGTACGTTCAACCAGTTCCATAATACCGGGCACAAACACATCACGACCATCGCAGATGGCATCAATTTCAACTTCTCTGCCCTGAATATATTTATCAACTAAAACGGGTTTATCTTCATCAATTCCAACGCCAGTTCTCAGATAGTGACGAAGCTGTTCTTCGTTGGCAACAATCTGCATTGCGCGTCCACCAAGCACGAAGGAAGGACGAACTAAAACAGGATATCCGATTTCAGCCGCTGCTGCGATACCGTCTTCCATCTTGGTAACGGCCTTACCTTTTGCACGGGGAATATCCAGTTCGTTAAGCAGATTTTCAAATTCGTTTCTGTCTTCTGCTCTATCAATGGCCGCACAGTCAGTACCGATGATTTTCACGCCACGGTCATGCTGGGGCTGTGCAAGGTTAATAGCGGTCTGACAACCGAGAGAAGCAATCACGCCTTCGGGTTTTTCAAACTCTACGATGTTCATAACATCTTCCGGTGTTAAGGGCTCAAAGTAAAGTTTATCAGCGGTGGTATAGTCAGTTGAAACGGTTTCGGGGTTATTATTGATAATAATCGCCTCGTAACCGGCATTTTTGATTGTCATAACCGCGTGAACGGTTGAATAGTCAAACTCAACGCCCTGACCGATACGAATGGGACCTGCACCCAAAACGATAATCTTTTTCTTATGGGTTAAGCGGGATGTGTTCTCACCTGTGTAGGAAGAATAGAAGTAAGGAATGTATGCTCCTGTGTGGCAGGTGTCAACCATTTTGAACACAGGGAACAGGTTATGTTCCTTGCGCATATTGTAAACATCCAATTCTTCACAGTTCCATAAACGAGCGATATATTTATCACTAAAGCCCATCTTTTTTGCCGCGGTCAGAGTCTCTGCATCCTTTTTAACACGCAGCGTTTCTTCCATATCGATGATGTTTTTGATTGCTTCTAAGAAGTAAGGTGTAATCATCGTGATTTCGTGAATCTTTTCAACGGAAACACCGTGATACAGAAGTTCTGCAATGGCAAAAATGTTGTCAGAACGGAATTCCTTAATGTAGTCAAGAAGCTCATCAACACTCATATTATCAAACTTGGAAAGGTACAGATGTTTAGCACCGATTTCAAGAGAACGGATACCTTTTAAGAGGGCTTCTTCAAGGTTAGAGCCGATACCCATAACTTCGCCGGTGGCTTTCATCTGTGTGCCCAGTTTATTGGTAGCAGATGCAAATTTATCAAAGGGGAAACGAGGCAGTTTCGCAATCACATAATCCAGTTTAGGTTCAAAAGATGCATTTGTGTTAGCAATCTGAATGTCTTCCAGCGCCATACCAACGGCAATCTTTGCAGTCACGCGGGCAATGGGATAACCGGATGCTTTAGATGCCAGTGCAGAGGAACGGGAAACACGGGGGTTCACTTCGATCAGGTAATATTCAGAAGTATAAGGATTCAGCGCAAACTGAACGTTACATCCACCTTCAATTTTAAGTTCCTTGATGAGTTTGATAGCAGAATCATTCAGCATCTTCTCATCTTCTTTGCTGAGGGTCATAATGGGCGCAACAACGCAGGAGTCACCGGTATGAACACCAACAGGGTCAATGTTTTCCATACCGCAGATAGTGATGGCGTGGTCATTTGTGTCACGCATAACTTCAAACTCGATTTCCTTATAGCCCTTAACGGATTTTTCAATCAAAACCTGATGCACGGGAGACAGGTTGAAGGCATTCACGCCGATTTCCATCAGCTCTTCATCGTTGTAAGCAAAGCCACCGCCGGTACCACCAAGGGTGAAAGCAGGACGCAGAACAACGGGATAGCCGATGCGGTTTGCCGCTTCTCTTGCCTCTTCTAAAGAGTAAGTGATTTCAGAAGGAATAACAGGTTCGCCGATGGATTCGCAGAGTTCTTTGAACATTTCACGGTCTTCAGCACGTTCGATAGAAGCGCTGGAAGTACCTAACAGTTCAACGCGGCATTCTTTTAAGATACCTTTTTTCTCAAGCTGCATCGCAAGGTTAAGACCTGTCTGACCACCGATACCGGGGATAATCGCATCGGGACGTTCGTGACGGATAATCTTGGCCACATATTCAAGTGTCAAAGGCTCCATATACACCTTGTCCGCAATGATGGTATCAGTCATAATGGTTGCAGGGTTAGAGTTACAAAGAACAACTTCGTAACCTTCTTCTTTCAGTGCAAGACATGCCTGTGTACCTGCATAGTCAAATTCAGCGGCCTGACCGATAACAATAGGGCCGGAGCCGATAATCAGAATCTTTTTGATGTCTGTTCTTTTAGCCATTGGGGTTTCCTCCTAAATTCCTTTATCTATAATCAATTGATGAGTTCACTTTTTATAAACAATTTTGTCATCACATACGGTAGCAAGACAACGACCGTTTACCATCCAACCTTCAAAAGGTGTTGCTTTGCCAAGGGATATAAACTCTTTCGGGTCTATGGTGTATTCCTCTTGCAAATCCCAGATGGAATAGTCACAACCCAGGGGAATGTTAAAACGTTTTCTCGGGTTGATAACAAGAAGTTCCACCAAGCGATCCATTGTAATGATACCGGGTTTTACCAGATACGTATATAGAATAGGCAACGCTGTTTCGATACCAACCACACCGAAGGCACTGTTTTCAAGGCCTTTTGATTTTTCTTCAGCAGAATGCGGCGCGTGGTCGGTGGCAATCATATCGATTGTGCCATCTTTGATACCTTCGATAAGCGCCTCCATGTCTTCTCTGCTTCTGATCGGCGGATTCATTTTAAATCTACCGTGTTCTTCGAGCATCGAGTCATCCATAACAAGATAATGGGGACCTGTTTCGCAGGTGATATCTACCCCCTCGGCCTTCGCCTTACGGATAATGTCTACACTTTCTTTTGTAGAGATATGGCAAACGTGGTATTTAACGCCTGTTTCTTTTACAAGTTCAATATCTCTTGCAATCTGCGCCCACTCACTTTCAGAGCAAATGCCTCTGTGACCGTGAGCCGCGGCATATGCACCATCGTGAATATAGCCGCCTCGAAGCAGTTCATTCACTTCGCAATGAGCAACAATGGGCTTGTCCAAACTTTTAGCCAGCACCATTGCCTTACGCATCATTTCGTCAGACTGGACGCCTCTGCCATCATCGGAAAAGCCGATTGCATCAGGCGCCATTCCTGCAAGGTCTGAGAGTTCTTCGCCCTTTTCCCCTACCGTGATAGAACCGTAGGGATACACGTGAATGCAGGCAGACGTTTCAATGATATCTTTCTGCGCTTTTAGGTGCTCTACACTGTCGGGCACAGGATTCAGATTCGGCATTGTGCATACAGCGGTATACCCGCCTCTTGCCGAAGCAAGACTGCCTGAAGCCATTGTTTCCTTATAAGAAAAACCCGGCTCTCTGAAATGCACATGCACGTCACAGAAACCGGGAAAAATAACATAATTAGAATCATTAAAAGTTGATAAATCAAAAATAGAAACAGAAGTACAAAGGCCATCAACAAAATCATTACCCAAAGATGCAGGGATAACATTTGCCTTTAACTTTGTAGTCATATCGGTTCTCCTTTCTACTTGTCAAACAACCTGCCGATATATGCCTTTGTTTTATCTTAATAATTATATCACGATTTCATCGATTTGTCAATCAAAAAACCGCATATTATCAAAATATTTATGGTCGATAATCTTCAAAAAAGACCTTTCATATGAAAGGTCTTTTTTGTTTAAGTGTATGCACGAATCGTTGCAGAAAATAAACTGCAAAACTACCGCACACAGCCCCGAATGTATCTAAAAACATATCGAATATGCGGCAAGCCCGCCCTGCTGAAAACATCTGATGCACCTCATCGGAAATAGCATAGCAAAAACAGATACACGCCGTCCATAAGAAGCACTTTTTCAGAGAAACATCATAGCTTTGCAAAAGCAGAAACACCAAAGCACCAAGCACAGCATAGATAATGAAATGAGCAATTTTTCGAACAATATTATGAACCGCTTCCACAATTTCTTCCTGCTGTTCCGGTGTCATTGAACAAGTAATTGGTAATTTTTTGATAATACTTAGTGTAAGAGATTCACTCAATTCTGAAGATTCTGTTGCAGGTTGTGCAGAAAAACAAAAAATCAAAAGCATCCAGACAATTGTAAGAATCCATAAAACAGATTTACGAAGCATGTCATTTCCCCTATTCCGCTATTTGATTATCTAATATCATTTCTGCTACGTACATCATATCGGCAAGAAAATTTTCACCATATTTTCTTCTAATGATTTTAACCGCTTTCTCCATATAGCACGGACGTTTTTTCAAATCGTGACAATCAGAACCAAGGATAAAGGAAACATTACTTTTCTTTATCAGCTCTTTGAAAATTCTTCTGAAAGAGAAAAACTTCATAGATTCTGCATTGATTTGAATCACAACATCACGCAAAAACAACTTCTCAATGTTATATAGATCATCAATAGTAGATAGGTATCGATCCAGATGTGCGATAATCGGCCTGATTCCTTTACTGATTAGCGCATCCAATTCCTCATAATACCAATCATTCCAGTAAGAAAAAGGCATCTCTATCAACATATAATTTGTGTTGCCAATACAGAGTTTCTTTAAATCTTCATTTGCTGCTAAACCACAATAAAGTTCAACCTCAGCACCAACAACCAGCTCAGGCATTTCCTGACCAAAACTCTCTTTAACCAGGGATAGCGCATTATCTCTTACCATCAGGAAATCGGAAACAGATGCTTCCTTGTATAGGTGAGGGGTGGCAACAACAATATCAACCCCTTGGTTTTTTTGAGATCTCAATAAAGCTTCTGTAACTTCTAAATTTGCTGCGCCGTCATCAACGCCTGGTAAAACATGGGAATGAAAATCAACCATTTTCATACTAAATCCCTCACATTTCTAGTTTGTGCCAGAGGTCTAATTACGCATCATATCAGTTGTTTTCTGCTGTAAGTTCTTCTCCCGTTGTCTTATACTGATAGCGATATGCGTACGCATTGTGACGATAATTATAATGTCTGCCTTTATACTGTGCCAGTTCCTGACAACCGTTAAACAGATAGCCTAAGATTTTTGCATTACTAAATTCAAGATTAGAAACTGCATATGCAACTGCTTCGCTGGAAGTATGATTCTGTTTAACTACCAGCAAAACGCCGGATACTAAGGATGTCAAAGATGCAGAGTCGGTTACAACGTTAACCGGCGGAGAATCAATGAAAATATAATCATAGTTTTCAGATAATTCATCCAACATATTTTTCATTGCTGAAGACATCAAAAGTTCAGCCGGGTTTGGCGGAATGCTACCACCGGGAATACAATCAATGTTATATTTTTCAACATGCTGGACAACTTCGTCTAACTTGTTAAAACCACCCAAACATTCGGAAACGCCGATTTTGTTGGGAATGGATAAATAGCGATGCAGTTTAGGACGACGCAAATCTGCCTCAACCAGCAGAACACGGGCACCGGTCTGACCGAAAGTAATGGCAAGATTAACAGAAGAAGTAGATTTACCTTCGCCAACACCGGCACTGGTAATCAGAATTTTTTTACAGCCCTTTTCGTCCGCCAAGGTGAACATTAAATTTGTTCTGGCAACTTTATAAGCTTCGATAACACTAAAATCTGTGTTTTCGTTAATGATTCTGCTAACAGGATTATTAGACTCTTTTACATTGTTTTCAGCTTTTTTACCAAAAAACTTCTTAATCATTTATTTCTCCTCCTTCTTAGCAGATTCAATTAAGGGAATTGAGCCAAGCATAGGCAGTTCCTTGATTTTCATCAGGTCAGCCTCAATCTTAATTCGATTATCAAAGAAGTCACGCAAGAAGATGTAGGCAGCACACAGGATAACGCCGAAAACAAAACCAACAAAGATGTTTTGAACCAGATTCGGAGAGTAAGGCGCTGCAGGATATTTACCTTCATCAATCACTCTGATGTTACCCGCACCAACAACACGGTGGATTTCATCAGTTGCCAGGTCCATAATGGTGTTAACAATATTCTGACAATCGGCAGGCGACGGAGAAACAACACTGATTGCCAGAATTTCGGTTTCATCAACCGGCTCCATATAAACCATACCCTGCAATTGTTTTGCTGTATATGGTACATCTGCTTCTTCAATTACCCGTGTTAAAAAGCTTTCGGAAGTTAAAATTTTAGCACAAGTAAAAGCCAATTGCTGTGCGGTTGCAATGTCCGTTAAGTTTGCATATAAAGGATTATGTTCTGCATCACCAATACCACTGTTATTAATATAGACAGAGCCATTAGAGGAATACATAGGTGTAATGGCTGTCACACTGATTACAATTGCAAGAACAGCGCACAAAACACCTGTAAGAACAATTTTCCACCAGTGGAATAAAAACAGTCGGATAGTTTCTTCGAGATTGATTTGCTCTTTCAAAAAAATCGCTCCTTACCTCATTTGTATTTGTAAAATTGACATAGATACACAAGTATATAACAATTATATCACAAAATAATCTACAATGCAAGGTTTTTAACTGTTTAAATTATCAATAAATTAGAAAAAAATCGACCGAATTTGTTGTTTTATTAAAAAAATCTTTACAAAAAAACAAAAAAAACTTATAATAAAATAAGAAAGATAATTCATGCACATCCCCAGACACCAAAGGAGTACAAATTATGAATTCATATATTATCAAAAAAGTAGATGGTCCCGTAACAAAGGAGAGTTTTAAGGATGCTAACGTTGCTAAGTTCAACAACGCGCCTTGGGCTAAATTTCCTCTTGCATTTAACAACGAAGCAAGACTTCTCTACACCGATGAGGCACTCTATGTGAACCTTAAAACCGATGAAAAGCCCCTGATTGCCCATCAGTTCTCCAGAAATTCCACTGTTTTTCAGGATAGCTGTATGGAATTTTACTTTTCTCCGGATATAGATGACCCTCATTTTATGAACTTTGAGATGAATCCGATTTGTGCGGCTTATATCTCTTATGCGGCGTCTCGTTCTGATGTTAAATTTTTACGTGAAACCTACGATATTTTTGATATTCAAAGCGAAATCAATAATAATGAATGGAATATTTATTATAAAATTCCCGTGGATTTTCTGCTGAATTATTTTGAGAAAATCTCTGATGAATTCCGCGGTAATTTCACAAAATGTGCCGACTCTTCTCCGCACCCGCACTATAACTGCTGGAACATAATCGAAACCCCTGATCCCGACTTTCTTTGTCCTGAATATTTTGGTATGTTGAAGTTCGAAAAAGGCGCGCCTAAAGGCAACAAATAATTTTAATGAAAGGGTGTTACAAATGCCCCAAACCGTATTAATCACCGGCGCTTCCCGTGGCATCGGCGCCGCATGTGCCCGCCGTTTTGCCAAAGCCGGCTATAACGTGATGATTCACTATAATAAAAGCGAAGATGCGGCAAAAGCACTGCTTGCCAAGTTGACCCAAGAGGGCTACTCCGCCGCTTTGGTGCAGGCAGATTTAGCTGACCCTAAATGTGCCGAAACAATCGTTTCCGAGGCAGAAAAAATCTTCGGCGGCGTGGACGTTTTAATCAATAACGCAGGCATCAGTTTAAACAAAATGTTCTGTGACACCACTTTGGATGATTGGAACAACATCTTCAACGTGAATATGACTTCTATGGCCGCTATTACACGTGCCGCCCTGCCCCATATGGTTCACGAGAAAAAGGGTTATATCGTGAATGTTTCTTCCATTTGGGGATTAACTGGTGCTTCTTGCGAAGTTGCCTACTCTGCCTCCAAAGCCGCTATCATCGGCTTTACAAAGGCACTTGCCAAGGAACTTGGGCCCTCCGGCATTTTGGTTAACTGCGTGGCACCCGGCGTGATTGATACGGATATGAACGCCAATTTAGATGAAGAAACAATGGAGTTTCTGAAGGAAGAAACACCTCTTTGCAAAATCGGTACACCGGAAGATATTGCCGAAACCGTTTTCTTTTTGGCATCAGAAACGAACAAATTTACAACAGGTCAAATCATCAGCCCCAACGGTGGACTGGTTATTTAAACACAAAAATAAGGGCTTCCAGCCGGAAGTCCTTTTTTATTGCAAAAAAAGAAGCGGCTACGAAAATTCGTAGCCGCTTTTCATTTTTAATTATTCAGCGGAGTAATCCATAGCCGCCATTCTCTTGTAAGATTCATAGCGTTCCATCAGATCTTTTTCTGCCTTGCTGAACAGTTCTTCAGCCACATCGGGATATGCCTGAGCCAGTCTCAGATAACGGTTTTCACCTTCTAAGAAGCCCTTGATATCGCCGGTGGGAGCTTTGGAATCCAGAACAAAGGGATTCTTGCCTTCGTCTTTAAGAGCAGGATTGTATCTCCACAGATGCCAGTAACCGGTTTCAACTGCCTTCTTCTCTTCGTTGATGGTGTTTGCCATACCGGCTTTAATACCGTGGTTGATACAGGGTGCATATGCGATAACGATGGACGGACCGGGATAAGCTTCTGCTTCACGGATGGCCTTGAGCGCCTGATTCATATTAGCGCCCAGAGCAATCTGTGCTACATAAACGTAACCGTAAGTTGCGGCAATCATACCCAGATCTTTCTTCTTAACTTTCTTACCGGAAGCAGCAAACTTAGCAATTGCAGCAGTCGGAGTTGCTTTGGAAGACTGACCGCCGGTGTTGGAGTAAACTTCGGTATCAACAACGAAGATGTTGATGTCTTCGCCGGAAGCGAGTACATGGTCTAAGCCGCCGTAACCGATGTCGTATGCCCAACCGTCGCCACCGAATGCCCAGTGAGAACGCTTAACCAGATAGTCTGTTCTTTCAGCAATGTCAGAAAGGGGTGCTTTGGAAGTGTCAACTTTTGCCAGTGCATCGCAAACTTTTGCTGCAGCAGTTTTAGAGCCTTCTGCATCGTCTTTGTTTGCGATCCATTCGGTAAATGCTTCTGCAACAGCCGCATCAACGCCACCTGCAATTGCTTCTTCCATTTTTTCTTTCAGAGTGTTTCTGATTTTCTTGGAAGCCAGAGCCATACCAAGACCAAATTCAGCGTTATCTTCAAACAGGGAGTTAGCCCAAGCAGGACCCTGACCCTTAGCATTTTTGGTGTAAGGAGTTGTAGGAGCAGAGCCACCCCAGATGGAGGTACAACCGGTTGCGTTAGCAATGGTCATTCTGTCACCAAAGAGCTGGGTGATTAACTTGATGTAAGGTGTTTCGCCACAACCTGCACAAGCGCCGGAGAATTCCAGTAAGGGTTTCGCAAACTGAGAACCCTTGATGGTGGATTTATCCATCAGATTGTCTTTAATATCAAGTGTAGCAGCATAATCCCAGTTAACCGCTTCTTTGTCAACCATTTCGTCAACAGGTCTCATAACGAGAGCTTTTTCCTTAGCAGGACAGGTCTGTGCACAAACACCACAACCGGTACAATCTTTCGGTGTGATCTGGATGCGGAATTTCAGACCCTTCAGCTGAGGACCGTTTGCATCTAAGGTTACGAAACCTTCAGGTGCATTAGCCGCTTCTTCATCATTTAAGAGGAAGGGACGGATAACAGCGTGAGGACAAACTAAAGAACACTGGTTACACTGGATACAGTTTTCGGGAATCCAGTCAGGAACATTGATAGCAATGGTTCTCTTTTCGTACTGTGCGGTACCCTGTTCGAATGTACCGTCTTCGATGCCGGCAAATGCACTAACGGGCAGTTTGTTACCTTTCTGTGCATTAACGGGATCAGCAATCTTCTTAACGAAGTCAGGACGATCACCCTTGCTATCTCCTGCATCATCAATTTCTGCAGTTTTCCAGGATGCAGGTACATCAATCTTAACCAGAGCGTCAAGAGCCAGATCAACTGCCTGACAGTTCATGTCAACAATCTTCTGACCTTTCTTACCATAGGTTCTGTTGATAGCATCTTTTAAGAGGGGCACTGCCTGATCGATGGGCAGAACTTCGGACAGTTTGAAGAATGCTGCCTGAGTTACCATGTTGATACGGCCGCCCAGACCGATTTCAGATGCAATCTTAACAGCGTTGATGATATAGAAGTTAATATCATTTTCAGCAATATAGCGTTTCATTGCGCCGGGGAGCTTGTCCTCTAATTCTTCAGGAGACCATACGCAGTTTAACAGGAAGGTACCACCCTTTTTCAGACCTTCTAAGATATCATACTGATAAATGTAAGAAGGTTTATGACAAGCGATATAGTCAGTTTCGTCTAAGAGATAGGTGGACTTGATGGGCTTTTTACCAAAACGCAGGTGAGACATAGTTACGCCGCCGGATTTCTTGGAGTCGTAATCAAAGTATGCCTGAGCATAAAGGTCAGTGTTGTCACCGATGATTTTAATAGCGTCTTTGTTAGCACCAACAGTACCGTCGGAACCGAAGCCCCAGAACTTACAACGGGTTGTGCCTTCAGGAGCTGCATTGATGGTTTCACCGATGGGCAGGGAAAGACCGGTTACATCGTCCACGATGCTGATGGTGAAGTTGTTTTTAGGAGCATCCTGTGCCAGATTATCATAAACAGATGCGATGTGTGTCGGTGTGGTGTCTTTAGAACCCAGACCGTAACGACCGCCAACGATAACAGGCGCATTTTCTTTGCCATAGAACAGGTTGCAGACATCCAGATACAGAGGATCACCCAAAGAACCGGGTTGCTTAGTTCTGTCGAGTACTGCACTCTTCTTAACGGTCTTAGGCAGAACGTCGAAGAAGTATTTAGCAG
>JAZOLH010000007.1:0-13998 GCA_045652815.1 Clostridia bacterium | reverse complement strand
TGCGTTGATTTTATAGGCGCGATAGATTTGCTCTAAGAGAATAACGCGCATTAACTGGTGCGGAAATGTCATAGCGGAAAAGGAAAGTTTAAAGTCGCTTCTCTTTTTGATTTCGTCTGTAAGACCATTTGAACCGCCGATGATTAATACCAATCGTCCAGCGTCTGCCTGCTCGATATCAGCGAGTTTATCGGCTAATTTTTCGGAGGATAAAGGCTTTCCTTCTACGCAAAGAGAGATAACGTAGTCACGGGGTGCTAACAGTTTTGCAATGCGCTCCCCTTCTTTTTCCATGGCCTGTTGAATCTGCGCTGCAGAGGCGGTGTCGGGTACGGACTCATCCTTTAATTCCGTAATGGAGAGTTTGCAAAAACGGGAGAGACGTTTTTGGTATTCACGGCAAGCATCTTCCCAAAATTTTTCTTTTAATTTTCCAACGCAAATGATTTCAATCTGCATTTTTTTTGCTCCTTGATCAGTTTTGAATCCAATATCGTGGCAAAACATTTAAAGATACGTTATTTTTGCCCTCAGATGCCTGTTTGATGGCGGCTAAAACCGTTTCGTAAGCACGGTTTGGTTCGTTGTTTTCGGCCGATAAATGCCCCAGCCAAATGGCGCTTGTTCCGCTTTTAACAAGGTGGGCGCACAGTTCTGCGCAGGAGATATTGGAAAGATGACCCTTATCGCCTAAAATACGCTTTTTTAGGGGGTAAGGATATCGACTGGATTCTAATAGTTTGATATCGTGATTTGCCTCAATAATCACGGATTGGCTGCCTGAGAGTGCTTCTAAAATTTCCTTGGTAATATGCCCCATATCCGTTGCGATGGTGAATTTTTCATCTCCATCTATAAAACTGTAACCGACAGGAGCAGCGGCATCATGCGGAATGGGAAAAGAACGGACAGAAAGATCGCCGAATGACATCGCTTTTTCGGTGATACGACGGTTTGCCTCTTTCACTTCACCAATGGCATCTGCCATAGCGTTCCAAGTCTTTTTCGTTGCATAAATCGGCAGGTTATACTTGCGGGACAGTATGCCTGCACCTGTGATGTGGTCACGGTGTTCGTGGGTGATTAAAATGCCCGATATATCCTCAGGATTCACGCCTACGCGGCGCAAACATTCGGTTATATATTTGCCTCCTGCACCACAGTCCACAAGCAGATGAACCGAGCCATTTGTGACGAAGGTACAGTTGCCCGATGAGCCACTTAAAAACGATTGAAACTGTATCACAAAAAGCACCTCGATTCCATCAAAAATCCTAGAAATATTATACACGATTTCTTTAAAATCGTCAAGGGTCAGAGAGAATCTTAGAAGCTTTTGTCGAAAAGAAATCTAAGGAAATTTTATCAAAAAACTTGCCAAAGGTCTCAAACTATGCTATAATATATAGTTGCCAATTTTTAATGAAAGGAAGTGTTCCGGAATGGCGATTCCAAGAAGTTTTATCAGAAAACTGGCCGGCGATAATCAGGTGTATATGGCGGGGCTATCTCTATCCGGTCAATCCTTTTCCCATACGGTTGAAAAAACGATTTTTGCGAATTTATATAAAGTCACCGGCACGTTTGGTGCCGAAGGTTGCTATGTTGAACTGGAGATCGATAACGAACATCAGTGGATTGAAAAAAGTCATTGTTCCTGCGCGGATTTTACCCACCATAACGGTTGTTGCAAGCATATTATCGCCACGCTGCTTAAGGTTGAAAATAACTTCTTTTCCGGTGATTTTGATGGAACAACAGCTTTGGAAATGCAGGTGCAAACCGATACAGAATGTCAGGAATTGCTGAATCGACGTGCAGAGATCTTACTTTTCAGAAGTCGCCAGAGAGCACTGTTTGAAAAAGCATCACTCATTCCCCAAATCAGTCTCGAAAACGGTGTGATTACCATGGGTCTTAAAGCCGGTTACGGTCGTGGCTACGTGGTGCGGGATTTAGATGTTCTCTATCAGTCTTTGCTTCGCAGAAAAACAGCGCCTTGCGGTCGTGTGGAACAGTTTTTGTATGCGCCTGAAAACTTTCAGAATGAAGAGTTTGTACGCTTTTTTATGGCGTATTTTCCCTTGTGTGAAAAGACAGAAGGTGGTAAGAGTTTTCAACTGACACCGGAAGCCGCCGATGCTTTTTTTGCCTTGTGTGACAGTGGAAAAGTATCTACAGATAAGGGCGTTTTAACCATTACAGACGAAATGCCCGCCTTTACACTCTGGATTAAAACATCCCCTGCTTTTTACCGTTTGAGTTTGGATGAACGGGACTTTGATTTGATTTTTGGCAGGGAGCGTATCTACATTAAATTTGATAAGAAACTTTGCATCAGTTCCTCCGCCTATGCAGACTCTTGCGGTGAACTGTTGCGGCTATTTGCCAACAATCTGGCGGCGCCTATTGTTGCAAAAGAAGATATGAGCGCCTTTTACAGTGTGATGCTCAAACCTGCTTCGAAGTATATCCGCATAAAAAGTGAGACGAAAGATTTCATTCCCCCTGCTCTTTCTGCGAAAATTTACATTGATAAAGAGGGTCATCAAATCACTGCCAGAACAGAATTTGGCTATGAAAACGAAATCTACCCTGCCTTTATGCCTGACAGAGATTTGCAAACGGTTTGGGATATTGAGGGTGAGGCGCAGATTGAGAATCTGATTAAAGAATATTTCCCCCATCTGACCAAGACCATGGGCACAACCGCCTGCGATACGGATGATGACAGTTTATTCCGTCTGGTTTCCGAGGGGATTCCCGCCCTGGGCCGCACTGCTGTTTTATATATCAGTGAAACAGTTAAGAACATTAAACTTCACTCATTTCCCGCTGTTTCTGCGGCTGTGCGAATGGAATCCGGTCTTTTGAAAATGAATATTGAAACCGAACTCTCCCCTGCTGTTTTATCGGCGGCGCTTTCGGCATACAGACAGAAAAAACACTATATCCGCCTGAAAAACGGAGACTTTTTGCTCTTGCAAAACGATGCAATGCAACGATTTGGACACGTTGCAGATGGTGTTGGCATATCTTCCTCCGAACTAAAGAGAACAGAACTGTCTTTGCCTGCATATCGTGCGCTGTATCTTGACTCTGTGACGGACATCAAGGTTGTAAAGGATAAGTCCTTTACAGAATTGGTGGCGCTAATTTCTGAATCAAACGCTGAAAATACAGAGGTTTCACAAAACTTTAAAGGAACCCTTCGAGATTACCAAAAACACGGGCTTTGGTGGCTCGAAACCCTATCAAATTGCGGGTTTGGCGGCATTTTAGCCGATGATATGGGTTTGGGTAAAACCGTTCAGGTGCTGGCTCTTTTAGCCAATTATAAGGAAAAGCACGATACACTGCGTGCGCTGGTTGTTTGCCCTGCTTCTTTGGTGCTCAACTGGGAATATGAAGCCAAAAAATTTACACCTCATCTTAAAACTATGTGCATTTTGGGCGGCAATAGTGACAGAAAGCAGTTAATCAACGCCTGCAAAGATGCTGAGCTCGTCATTACCTCTTACGATATGTTAAAACGTGATGTTGCTTTTTATGAAGATATCACCTTTGATTTTGAAATTATTGATGAGGCGCAGTATATTAAAAACCATAACACCCAGAACGCGAAAAGTGTTAAGATGATTCGGGCGTACAGTCGCTTTGCTCTGACGGGTACACCCATTGAAAACGGTATTGCAGAACTTTGGTCAATTTTTGATTACTTAATGCCGGGCTATTTGTATTCTTATAGCCGTTTCCGACGCTTGTTTGAAGTGCCTGTGATCCGCGAAGGTGATAAAACCGCCTTATCCGAACTGAAAAAGATGACATCTCCCTTTATCTTGCGTCGCTTGAAACGAGATGTTTTGCAGGAATTACCGGAAAAAACAGAAACGGTGCTCCACTCCCGTATGTCGCCGGAGCAGGAAAAACTTTATTTTGCAAATCTTTCTTCTATGCATCAGGAACTGTCGCAGGAATTTGCTGAAGATAAAGGGCAAAACCGCATTATGGTGCTGGCAATGCTGATGCGTCTGCGCCAGATTTGTTGTGATCCTGCTTTACTTTACGAAAACTATAAAGAAGAAAGTTCCAAAATGGAACTTTGCATCAATTTGATTGAATCCACCATTGAGGCAGGACATAAACTGCTTGTATTCTCGCAGTTTACGGGTATTTTAGACCGTATCGGACAGAAATTGCGCCGCAGACACATCCCCTACTATCTCCTGCAGGGGTCAACGCCTAAAGAAGACAGATTGGCGCAAGTAGCGGCCTTTAACCAAGATGATACACCTGTGTTTCTGATTTCCTTAAAAGCAGGTGGTACGGGGCTTAACTTAACCGGTGCCGATGTGGTGATTCACTACGATCCTTGGTGGAACCTTTCTGTGCAGAATCAGGCAACTGACCGCGCTCACAGAATCGGACAAAAGAACAAGGTGACCGTTTATAAACTGATTGCCAAAAATACCATTGAGGAGAAAATCTTGGAACTTGCCGAGAAAAAACAAAGTCTGGCAGACAATGTACTGCCAGACGAAAATGTGTTGCTCCAGAGTTTAACCAAGGAACAAATCTTAGAATTATTTAAACCGTGAGTGAATTTCACTCACGGTTTTTTTATGGGGCTACGGTAAAAATCAAGTCCATATTGCCCTGCTTCTTGTTTGGGATATAATAAACTATACAGGTCTGTTGCTTTGCAATCCAGTTCAAACAAACGCTTTGCATCTTCGGTTTCCAAAACCGCATCGGCGGTTTTTGTGATGATGGGAATTTGAGCTGTTTTTTTAAGCTGGCGCAAAATTTCGCTACTCCGATCTGTAAAACCAAGAACGCGGGCATATTGGGGGCTTATTTTTTCGTCCTGAGCGGTGATGCCCAGTAAGATGTTTAACAATACCCGCTTAATGCGTGTTAAAGGATAACGCTTGGTTTTGACGCTAAGAGCAATATCGGTGAAGGACTTTTCTTCCTTAACGCTTTGGATAATCCTGTTTTCGAGCCCTTCGGAGATACCGCTGATATTTTTGAGCGTCTCGGCATCTGTCTGCAAAACAGCATAGCGAATGAGTTGACTCAGGCAATCAGCAGTAACAGGGCCACGACCCTCGCCTATTTCGCGCTCTAAGATTGCAAAGGCATCTTTGGGCATAAAGGCAGAAACATCTTCGCCTGTCGCCAGACGATTGCGGATGCCTGTGGCAGACAAACAGTTTTCTTCGGCTATATCGCTATCATGTGCGCCGATGCGCTTAATGGTAGCAGGAATAAGGTCTGCACCTGTTTCTAAAATGGCTTTGCAGTATTCGATGCCTAAAATATCATTGGGGCGACTATCGGCATCGGAACGTGCATAACCCCGAACGCTCTCGATCGCCATCTGGCAGGCTTTGGGATAACTGTTGCCTTCAGACAAGGCCTTTTGCAGAGCGGTTTTACAAGCATCGGTTTGGCAAAGTTTTGCTTCTTCCATTAAAGAAGATGCATCACCGCATTCGCTACCAAAAGCAAGATGCCCCGAAACGCCCAAGGCAGATAGCAGAGAGACACCGCCACGAGCAAAGCCCTCAGCAGACATCAGGCTATAAAGCACGGGCAGTTCCAACACCAAATCGACACCTGAAGAAAGCGCCATTTCGGTACGTGCCCATTTATCCAGAAGTGCAGGTTCGCCTCTTTGGACAAAAGAACCACTCATAACGCCGATGACTCCATCGGCGCCGAGCAGTTCTTTTTGTGTATTCAGTTGAAATTGATGTCCGTTGTGAAAAGGATTATATTCACAAATAACGGCCATAAGTTTCATAAAGTCACCTACTTATTAGCGGCGTTTATCAAGTTCAGAAGTGAGGTTTTCCCAGGTTAAACCACGTTCAACCATAACAACCATCAGGTGATACAACAGGTCGCAAGCTTCGTATTCCAGTTCGCCAACATCGGGGTTTTTAGCTGCAATGATAACTTCGGCAGATTCTTCGCCGATTTTCTTCAACTGTTTATCAATACCCTTGGTGAACAGGTAGTTGGTATAAGAACCTTCTTTGGGGTTAACTTTTCTGTCAGTGATCACGTCGAACACGTCTTTTAAAACAGAAAGAGCCACTTTTTCTTTGGGCTGTTCTGTCAGGGTGCCGTCGGCTTCCAGTTTACGATAGAAACAGGTTTTCTGACCGGTATGGCAAGCAGGACCTGCAGGATCAACTTTTAAGATGATTGCATCTTCATCGCAATCCACTAAAATTTCTTTCACGTGCAGAATATTGCCGGAATGTTCGCCCTTTGTCCAGAGACACTGGCGGGAACGAGAGAAAAATGTTGCTTTGCCGGTTTCCTGCGTGATGCGCAGGGATTCTTCATTCATATAGGCCAGCATTAAAACGCGACCGGAAACGTAATCCTGAGCAATTGCGGGAATTAAACCTTTTTCATCGAATTTAAACATGGTAACCCATCCTTTCATATGTCAATTCCCTTACAGTCGTACGGGAATGTTTTCACTGTGTAAATAGTTTTTCAGTTCCGAAATGGTCAGTTCGTTGTAATGGAACAGTGATGCAGCCAAAACCGCATCAGCACCACCAATGGTGATGGCATCACGAAAATGCGGCAGAGCCCCTGCCCCGCCGGATGCGATAACGGGAATGGAAACAGCATCAGATACAGCGCGGGTTAAGGTTAATTCATAACCATTTTTGGTGCCGTCGGCATCCATACTGGTGAGCATAATTTCGCCTGCACCCAGTTTTTCCACCTGCATAGCCCATTCGATAGCGTCAATGCCCGTATCCACACGACCACCATTTAAATAAATTGTGTAATTACCATCTTCTTTGCGCTTGGCATCAATGGCAACAACAACACATTGAGAACCGAATTTATAAGCTGCTTCGCTAATCAGTTCAGGACGACGGATAGCGGCCGAGTTAACGGAGATTTTATCCGCGCCTGCGCGCAGGATTTCTTTAAAATCGTCAACAGTTTTAATGCCGCCGCCAACGGTAAAAGGAATAAACACCTGCTCTGCAGTTTTTTCAACTAAAGATAAAATGATATTTCTTGCATCGGCAGAAGCGGTGATATCCAGAAAAATCAGTTCGTCAGCACCTGCTTCGTCATAGGCCTTTGCAATTTCAACGGGATCGCCCGCATCTTTTAAATCTACAAAGTTAACGCCTTTAACAACGCGACCTGCGTGCACGTCAAGGCAAGGAATCACTCGTTTTGTCAGCATTAGTGTTCCTCCTTTTCGAGTTGAACAGCTTCGGTTAAATCAACGCCGCCACTATAGAGGGCCTTACCCACAATGGCGCCGGAAACGCCCGTTTTAGTCAGCGCCTTTAAATCATCCAAACAGCCAACGCCGCCGGATGCAATAACGCCTGCACCGAAAGCATCTGCCATCTCGGTCATTGCCTCGAGGTTGGGACCCTGAAGCATACCATCGGTTGCAATGTCAGTATAAATGATATGGCGAACGCCAACTTTATGCATAGCAATAGCCAATTCAACGGCGCGGCAGGAACTAACTTCTTCCCAACCTGCTGTTGCGGCAAAACCATCTTTTGCATCAATGCCAACTGCAATTTTATCACCGTATTTTTGAACGGCCTCAGCAACCAATTCGGGATTTTCCACAGCAACAGTGCCTAAAATTACGCGGGACACGCCGCCTGTGAGCAATTCGTCGATATCCTCCATTGTACGAATACCGCCACCTGTCTGCACGGGAATAGACAGAGTTTTTGCAATTTCGCAAATGATGGCACGGTTGTTCTGGCTTTCCTGACGGGCACCGTCAAGGTCAACCAAATGCAGCCAAGAAGCACCGCAGGACTCCCATTTTTTAGCGGTTTCCAGCGGATTTTCAGAATATACAGTTGTCTGTGCGAAATCGCCCTGACGCAGACGGACACATTTGCCGCCGCGCAAATCAATGGCGGGATAGATAATCATGGTTTTGCTCCGTTTCTGTTTGTGAATAATTATACATAGCAATATACATTAAATTAGTATATCACAGAAAAAGGCTCAAATCAAGGGCACAAGCGAAAAAAACCACATATTTTCGGCTTTTTAGGCATCTAAACCTTCATATATTTTATTGCGAAGTCTCGGATGGATGTATTCTTCCAGACTCTCCAGCATATGTTGTGCATAAAATGCAGAGAGTTCACGCTCGGGGTCGATTAACAGATATGCGCCTGCTGCACCGCCCCATCCGAATTCGCCGAAAGAACCGTTAGAGCCGCTTTTGTCGCGGTCAAGCATTGTGCGAACGCCTAACCCGTAACCATAGCCTGTCATACTGGGCCAGATAAACGTAGGCAGAACGTCGGGACAGAGTTGATTGGTGCGCATCAGGTCGATGGTACCGCGACTTAAGATAACCTTTCCATCTTTTGTTTTACCACCGTTTGCCAACATATCGACGAACTGAATGTAGTCATCTACGGAAGAAATCAGGCCGCCACCGCCGCCTTCAAACTGTGTGCCTAAACGGAACACGCATCGGGATGAAACCTTGGTGGTTGTTTTATCTTGCGGATTATGTACGTAAAGAGGCATCATACGTCGTTCTGTATCTTCGCCGGGCAGGAATGTTGTGCTTGTCATACCAAGCGGCAGAAAGATGTTTTCGCGGCAATATTCACCAAAGGTTTTGCCGGTGACCGCTTCAACGAGGCCACCTAAAACATCGTGGCAGAGACCATATTGCCAGCGAGTGCCCGGTTCAAATGAAAGGGGCTCGCTTGCAAAAGCGCGGGCCCAGGCAAGAGTGGGCACTGTGCCGCCTGATTCTTTTACCAGGTTGCGGATGGAAGCGCAGCGGATGTTATAATGCATCCCTGCGGTCATGGTTAACAGATGGCGGATGGTAATGGGATTTTCAGCCTGTCTTCTCTCCCCATTTTCTTCGATATACATCGTTCTGTATTCGGGAATGTATGCATATAACGGGTCATCTAACTTGATGAGTCCTTTTTCGTAAAGTTGCAAAACAGCGACGCAGGTTAAGGGTTTTGTGGCAGAATATAGGTTATACACCCCATCGGGATTGACGGGGGTTCTATTTTCAATATCGGAATAGCCCGCCTGATGACGGTACACAAGATTTCTCTTGTGGTAGATTACGCAGTCGCATCCGGGTACGCCCAAGGACGGCAGGCTATCTAAAAATTCTGTCAATGCTTGAAAGTTCATAATTCATCCACCTAAGCTTTTAAAATGAACACAGGAAACTCCTCTTTGAAGAGTTTCCTGAATGGTCTTATTCGCTTACACTAATCTCAATTTTACCGTCTTTTGCATCGGCAATGAGCTTTGCGTGTTGAGGCACAGAGCCTTTTAACATTAAGTCGGCAATGGGGTTCTGCACCAGTTTTTCAATGGTGCGACGCATAGGACGGGCACCGAATTTCGGATCATAACCTTCCTTTAATAACAACGCTTTTGCTTCATCTGTCACGGTGAAGATAATGTCACGATTCATCAGTTCTTCAGAGAGTTCAAAGAGCATTAAATCGCAGATGGCAGACAGTTCTTCTTCTGTTAAGCGGTTAAAGATAACAGTTTCGTCCACACGATTTAAGAATTCGGGACGGAAAATGTCAGCCAGGGCGTTTTGCACCTTTGCGCGGATGTTATCGTTTTCGGATTTATTGAAACCGTAACTGGAGCCCTTTAAGTCAGAGCCGGCGTTGGAGGTCATAATGATAATGGTATTTTCAAAGTTAACCATACGACCGTGACTATCAGCAACACGACCATCGTCTAAAATCTGCAACAGAATGTTGAAAACATCCTGATGTGCTTTTTCTATTTCGTCCAGCAAAATAATGGAATAGGGCTTGCGACGGACTTTTTCAGTTAACTGCCCTGCTTCATCGTAGCCAACATATCCCGGCGGTGCGCCAATCAATTTGGAAACGGTGTGCTTTTCCATATATTCAGACATATCCACGCGAATCATGGCTTCTTCATTGTCAAACATAATGCGAGCCAGGGTTTTGGCAAGTTCTGTTTTACCAACGCCTGTGGGACCTACAAAGATAAAGGAAACAGGTCTTCTGTGCTTAGAAAGGCGTGCACGATTGCGGCGGATGGCCTGAGAAATCAAGGTAACAGCTTCGTTCTGACCAATCACGTGCTTATGAATACGGTTTTCGAGGTCTAACAATTTCGCACTTTCTGCCTCAGTGATGCTCTTAACGGGAATCTTTGTCCAGTCTTCAATGACAGCGGCCACATCCTGCACGGAAAGTTCTTTATCAATGCCTTCGGCATCTAATTTGTTGATTTTTTCAATCAAAACACATTCTTTTGCTTTGAGTTCTGCAGCTAACTGATAATCCTCGGTAGAATCGCTGGAAACCGCAGAATCCTTTTCCAGTTGCACCTGACGGAGTTCGTCTTTTAACTTGGTCAGTTGCACCAAATCTTTATTATGAAGATTTACCTTTGAGCCGGCTTCGTCAATCACGTCGATGGCTTTATCGGGCAGGAAACGATCGGTGATATAGCGTTCGGACATAATAACGGCCTGACGGATCACTTCATCGGAAATAATCACACGATGGTATTTTTCGTAATAATCACGAATACCTTTTAATACCTCGATGGATTCGCTGATAGAAGGTTCATCCACCATAACGGGCTGGAAACGACGCTCTAAGGCGCTGTCCTTTTCGATGTGTTTGCGGTATTCATTTAAGGTGGTCGCACCGATAATCTGCACATCACCACGAGCCAGTGCAGGTTTTAAAATGTTAGCGGCACTCATAGCACCTTCTGCATCCCCTGCGCCGACAATATTATGCAATTCATCGATAACCAAGATAACATTGCCCAGTTCCTTGGCTTCTTCAATAATCTTTTTAAGGCGTGCTTCAAACTGACCGCGGAACTGTGTACCTGCCACAATGGCGGTAAAGTCTAATAAATAGATTTCCTTATTTAATAACTTGGCAGGCACGCGTTTTTCAACAATACGCACAGCCAAACCTTCCGCGATAGCGGTTTTACCAACACCGGGTTCACCCAACAGAACAGGATTGTTTTTAGAACGACGATTTAAGATCTGAATGGCGCGACTGATTTCGTTATCGCGGCCGATGATACGATCAACCAAACCGTTTTCGGCTTTCTTTGTCAAATTGGTACCATAGGTATCTAAAATGCGTTTCTTTTCCTTTTTCTTTTGTTTGGTAACGGTTTGTGTGCCGCCTTTGCCTTCGCCGCCTTCAGCAGCATTTTGGAACAAATCGGGGAAACCGCCGCCCATACCCATCATCATTAAGGGAGAGTCACCGTCTTCGAATTCACCGTCTTCCCCACCAAACTGACTCATCAACTCGTCCATACTCTGACTCATAGCGTCAGCCTGCTCGGGGGTGATGCCCATTTCTTTTAAAACATCATCAACAGGGCCGAGACCTAAGTCACGGACACATTTCAAGCAATACCCTTCGGTGCTTTCTGATTTTGTAACGGGGTCGAACTTCTTAACGAATACGACAGCTGTTCTTTCTTTGCAATTTGCGCATAACATGGTTATCAACTCGCTTTTATTTAAAGAATTATATACAATTTATTCATTCACAGCGTGAACATTGTCTATTGTACCACATTTTATTATAAATAGGAAGACCTAAGCGAAAAAATTAACAATCCCGCAATAATTTTTGAAAAAATTTAAAAAAATTCATAAAAAAGGGTTGACAATTGCATAATTATGCATTATAATGTGTATTGTACTGAATAAACGGTACGAATTATACATCTTAGGAGGATATTAAAATGAAAGTATCAAAAATTGTTAGTCTGATTTTAGTTGTTGTTTTAGCAGCAGTTGCTCTGACTGCTTGTGGCGGCGGCAAAGATGCAAATGTTATTTCTGTTGCAACCAATGCTGAATTCCCTCCCTTCGAATATATGGAAGGTGAAAAAATGGTTGGTTTCGATGTTGACATGATTGATGCAATCGCTGCAAAAATGGGCGTTACCGTTGAATGGGCAAACATCGAATTCGATGCTACTCTGACCGGTGCTGCTACCGGTAAATATGACCTGGCTGTTTCCGGTATCACTGCTACCGACGAAAGAAAACAGAACATGGCATTCACCGATTCTTACTACAAAGCTTCTCAGTCTGTAATCGTTATGGCTGACAGCGAATACAAAGCAGTTGCTGATCTGGCTGGTAAAACCATCTCCTGTCAGGAAGGTACCACCGGCGAACTGTACTTAAGAGATAACGGTTACGAAGTTCAGGCATACAAAACCGGTTCCGAAGCTATCACCGCTTTAGTATCCGGCAAATGTGATGCAGTTTGTATCGACGATGCAGTTGCACAGGCACTGTCTGCTGAACAGGGTGGCAAAACTGTAGTGCTCGACGAAGCAATGACCAAGGAAGAATATGCAATGGCTACCAAACTTGGTAACGACGAACTGCTCGAAAAAGTTAACGCTGCACTGGCTGAACTGAAAGCAGATGGCACTTTAGATGCTCTGTACGCTAAATACGAATTAGTAGTTGACTAATTAACTGAATATAACATTGCGCAAAAAACGGTGCAGTCTACTCTGCACCGTTTTTAGGATTTTATAAGGGAAAGGTAAAACATACAAATGGTGGAATTTTTCAATAACTGGTTTGACAAGTTATATAACACCTTTATTGTTGCCGAACGTTATAAGGTACTGATTTCCGGTTTGGAAAAAACATTGGTAATCACTTTGGGTGCTCTGCTCTTAGGTGTTATCATCGGTACCATTGTTGCGGTTATCAAGGTGTTTGCAGATGGCAATAAAAAACTCAAGATTTTAGATGCTATCTGTAATATTTACATCACAATCATCCGTGGTACACCTGTTGTTGTACAGCTGTTGATTGCATTCTTCATTATTTTCGTTTCTGCAAAAGATGGTACGATTGTTGCGATTATCACCTTCGGTGTTAACTCCGGTGCTTACGTTGCTGAAACCATTCGTTCCGGTATTATGGCTGTTGACTCCGGTCAGATGGAAGCAGGTCGTGCCCTCGGTTTTTCCAAACTAAGAACTATGCAGTATATCATTCTGCCTCAGGCGCTTAAAAACATTCTGCCTGCCATCGGTAACGAAATGATTGCCCTTTTAAAGGAAACTTCTGTTGCGGGTTACGTAGCGGTTGTTGACCTCACTAAAGCGGCTAACCAGATTAAAAACACAACCTACGACCAGGTTAACCCCATTTTGTTAACCGCGCTTGTGTATCTGATTCTGGTTATGGGTTTAACTGCCCTTTTAAATCTGCTTGAAAGGAGACTTCGTAAGAGTGAGCGATAATAAAGTAATCATCAAAACAGAAGACCTCCAAAAGCATTATAGAGGCGGTAAAATCCGCGCGTTAGATGGTGTTTCCGTTGATATCAAGCAGGGCGAAGTTGTGGTTATCATCGGTCCTTCCGGTTCCGGTAAGTCCACTCTGCTCCGTTCTCTGAATCTTTTGGAAGAGCCTACCGGCGGTAAAATTTTCTTTAAGGATACAGATATCACCAACCCCAAACTGGATGTAAATAAATTCCGTCAGAAGATGGGTATGGTGTTCCACCATTTTAATCTGTTCCCCCATATGACAGTTCTTCGCAATATGACCATTGCGCCTATGAAACTGCTGGGCAAATCTCAGGAAGAAGCTGAAGCAAAGGCACGCGAATTGTTAGAAGTTGTTGGTCTTGGCGATAGAGCCGATTCCTATCCTTCTCAGCTCTCCGGTGGTCAGAAACAGCGTGTTGCTATTGTTCGTGCTCTTTGTATGGAGCCCGAAGTGATGCTCTTTGACGAACCGACTTCCGCTTTAGACCCTGAAATGGTTGGCGAAGTTTTAGACGTTATGAAGAGTCTTGCAGAAAGCGGCATGACTATGGCAGTTGTAACCCACGAAATGGGTTTTGCCCGCGAAGTTGCTACCCGTGTTCTCTTTATGGATGAAGGTTTAGTGATTGAAGAAGG
>JAZOLH010000006.1:0-49499 GCA_045652815.1 Clostridia bacterium | reverse complement strand
CTTATCGCAGTTAGCCACGTCCTTCTTCGGCTCCTGATGCCAAGGCATCCGCCCTGTGCTCTTACTAGCTTGACCTTTTGTCAACTTGTGACCTGGTTCTCAGAATTATATGAGTTTCCTTTTAAAAAATTGTATTCCCTTTTACGGAAAAACTTAAAATTTAAAAGATTTGCTTTGTTCAGTTATCAAGGTACATTTGGTGTTAATACACCTTTCAACAAACAATTGCTTATTTGCTGAAATCTATATTAACTTA
This sequence comes from Clostridia bacterium, assembly GCA_045652815.1. GTDB lineage: Bacteria > Bacillota > Clostridia > UBA1381 > UBA9506 > UMGS755. The sequence goes on along the minus strand of JAZOLH010000006.1, from coordinate 49,243 downwards.
TTTGCCAACCCTAAAAGCGCCGACTCGAACTATTATAACACATGCACAAAACTCTGTCAAGACTTTTATTTATCTTTTCTGAAAAGTTTGTCCCGTTTTTAGGGGTGGATTTTTATTATAGCACGATGCCTATAAGCATGTCAAGAATTTTTTGATTTTTTTCGAAGAATTTTTAATCTGTTCCTTTTATATATAAATGTACGCTTTCCGAAGTTTTTTATTTTTTCCCCTTGACAAACCCCATTCACCTGTGTATAATAATAGATTGTGAAAACCAAATAGCGCATAGGGGTATGATGTAATGGTAACATGCCGGTCTCCAAAACCGTTCTTGAGGGTTCGAGTCCTTCTACCCCTGCCAAGCAAAAACACCATCCACAAAGTGGGTGGTGTTTTTTGTTTATTCGGGAGGACTCGAACCCTGAAAGGGTTTTTGCGTTAAGAAAACAGTTCAGCGAACTGTTTTTAGCAAAAAGGTGCGAGAGCGGTACCAAAATGCAAGGCATTTAGGTGCTCGAGCAGATAAGACGCTGCAGGCGGCTGTGTCCTTCTACCCCTGCCAAAGAGAACTAATCCTTTTGGGTTAGTTCTTTTTTTACATCTTGTCCTATATTATTAAAGGAAACAACTCCGCATTTTGATTCTTTCCTTTTATATAATGGCATTTCAAAATAAAAACACACCCGTTTTTTAATGTTTTCTGCTTCGGGTTTGATTCTCTCTTTCCCGTTTTTTGTGCAAGTTTTGAAACTGATTTCTAGTTTTCTTTCATTATCTTGTGCTAAAACCCGCATTTACAGCATTTTTCCTACAAATTTTGCATTTTTTGGCAATTATCTTTTAAAAAAAGTAGTTGCTTATTTTAATGTTTTATGGTAAAATAGTTATACATTTCCACAGGCGTGTGTTATCACCTGTGAATCACAAGCTGTTTGCTTGCCATTCCTTCGGCTTACGTCTGCAACCGAAGGTCGCCAGCAAAGAGTTAAATTCATGCAGACGGAAAGGACATTTGAATATGAAAAGAGTATTAGCATTGTTAATGGCTGCTATCATGTGCTTTGCACTGGTTGCATGTAACGCCGGTGGCGACGACGCAGCAAACTACGTTATCGCAACTGACAAAGGCTTCAGCCCCTTTGAATTCCAGGATGCAGAAGGTAACATCGTTGGTATCGATATGGACATCTTAGCTGCAATCGCTGAAGATCAGGGCTTCACCTATGACGTGCAGTACATCGGCTGGGATGCTGCAATCGCTGCATGTCAGGCTGTTCAGGCTGACGGTATGATTGCCGGCGCTTCCATCACCGACGAAAGAAAAGCTAACGGCTGGACTTTCTCCGATGGTTACTATGATGCAACTCAGGGTATGGCAGTTGCTAAAGATTCCGACATCGCAAGCTTCGCTGACATGGCTGGCAAAAAAGTTGCTGTTAAAAACGGTACTATGAGCAACCAGTATGCAGAAGCTATCAAAGATCAGTACGGTTTCGAAGTTGTAACCTTCTCCACCTCTCCCGATATGTATCAGGCAGTTACCGGTGGTCAGGTTGACGCTTGCTTCGACGATACCCCGATCTTAAAGTACAACATCAAAATCGGCGAACTGGATATGAAATTCGTTGAAGGTACCGAAAACGAACCCGCTCAGTACGGTTTCGCAATTTTCGATGCTGAAAAACAGGAACTGGTTGACAAATTCAACGCAGGTCTGAAGAACATCCGTGAAAACGGTAAATATGACGAGATAATCGCAAAATACCTCGGTTAATTAAAACGACTGAAAGGGCATTGGATTATCCAATGCCCTTCATAATTCTTTAGGAGGGTTTCACCTCATGGTTGAACTTATCAGCACATACGGCCACTTGTTGTTGGCTGCTATGGGGCAAACACTGTTGCTCGCTTTGTGCGGTCTGTTTTTCGGCTGCATCTTAGGTGTGATTTTCGGCTTAGCCAGTGTTGTGAATAGTAAAATTTCCAAAACAATCTCCGCAATTTACGTTAACGTAATCCGTGGCGTACCGATGATTGTTTTGGCTTTCTTTGTGTTTTACGGTATTCCTTACGGCTTCCGAACCATCTTAGGTCTCAAGTGGGTTTTCACTCCCTTGCAGGCAGGTACCATCTGTTTAGCATTAAACTGTGGTGCTTATATGTCCGAAATTATCCGTGCAGGCATTCTGTCCATCGACCCCGGTCAGATGGAAGCGGCAAGAAGCTTAGGTCTTTCCTACTGGCGTTCTATGTTCCGCGTTGTGCTGCCCCAGGCAATTAAAAACATGATTCCCAGTATTGTGAATCAGTTTATTATCACATTAAAAGACACATCTATTTTGTCTGTAATCGGCTTCCCTGAACTTGTAAACAAAGCGCAAAACGTTATCGCTATCACCTTCCGTTCTTTCGAAATCTGGGGTGTTGTTGCGGTAATGTACCTGGTTGTTATCTTAGCTCTGCAGCAGGTTGCCAACGCGCTGGAAAGGAGACTGCGCCGTGACCAAAAATAGTACTAACGTTAAAATTCACGTTAAAGATTTAAAAAAGAATTTTAAGGACTTAAAGGTTCTGCGCGGCATCTCCACCGATATTACAGAAGGTGAAGTTGTTTGCGTTATCGGTCCTTCCGGTTCCGGTAAATCTACCTTCCTGCGTTGCTTAAACCGCTTGGAAGATATTACCGCAGGTGAAGTGATTGTTGACGGTTACCGCATTTCTGACAAAAAGATTGATATTAACAAAGTGCGTGAAAACATCGGTATGGTGTTCCAGCATTTCAATCTGTTTGCCAATATGAACGTCATCGAAAATCTGATGCTGGCTCCCGTTGACCTGAAAAAGGCGACTAAGGAGGAAGCCAGAGATCGTGCGATGAAGCTCCTTGAAACTGTTGGTCTTTCCGATAAAGCAGACGTATTCCCGTCTCAGTTGTCCGGCGGTCAGAAACAGCGTGTTGCCATTGCAAGAGCGCTGGCAATGAAGCCCGACATTATGCTGTTCGACGAACCCACCTCCGCATTAGACCCCGAAATGGTCGGCGAAGTGCTGGCGGTATTGAAGAATCTGGCTAAAAAAGGTATGACCGTGGTTGTGGTAACCCACGAAATGGGTTTTGCCCGCGAAGTGGCAGACAGAGTTCTGTTTATGGATGAAGGCGTGATTGTAGAAGAAGGTACACCCGATGAAATCTTCACTTCTCCCAAACATCCCAGAACCATCGATTTCTTAAACAAAGTGCTGTAAGTTCTAAAAATGATAAGTCAAAACCCGCTCCGGTTGAGCGGGTTTTTTATTTCCCTTGTATAGTTCAGCCATTTGGGGAAATACTTTCTATTGACAAATCCCGCTTTGGATTGTATAATAAATAATGCCCTGGGGACGCAACGGTTTCGACGGGGATATTAATGGTTTGGGAGCGAGTAGCGGTGCGGTGCCGCTATAAAAGCCGCAATTTTTTAAATTTAAACGCTAACACTGAATTAGCTGCTGCCTAATTAATGGCAGCTGTCCTACCCTGAAGGACCGCGGTCGGGGCTAGGGCATCATTTAGCGGTGCACATGAGCCGACTAAGCTTTGCGTCGGCCAGGAATAATGAAGCTACCGAAGCTGTAAGCTTGTTTGTGAACTGGCAGCCTAGGGAATTTTGATCACAAACTGCACTCGGAGAGCCTGAATCGGCGATATTTTCGGACAGGAGTTCGATTCTCCTCGTCTCCACCAAATAAAAAGAGCACACCTTTTGTGGTGTGCTCTTTTTATTTCTTTTAGTTAAGAGAGAATCGAACTCCGAAAGGTTTGCGAGATAAAAAACAATTCGGCGAATTGTTTTTCGAGCAAAGGTCCCGAGCGGGTACCGATTTCGGCGAAGCGGAGCAAAGCCAAATGGGTCGCAAGGGACATGAGCCAACGGCTCATCCGATTCTCCTCGTCTCCACCACGTCACGGCAAGCCTTTTGGCTTGCCGTTTTTTTACGCATTTTTGTACTAAATTCCAAAACATCTTGCATTTCCCTGTAAAATGGACTATAATAGGTATATTAAAAGTAATATATTAAGGAAGATGACAAATGGGACACATTACAAAAGCAATTGACGCAGATGGATATCTGCGCATCAGTTTTATAGACAGCCGCGACATTGTGAATGAAGCGCAGCAAATTCACAACACCTCCCCCGTTGTTACCGCGGCACTGGGCAGAACACTGACCATCACTGCTCTGATGGGCTCTATGTTCAAAGAACCCACTGATAACTTAACCGTTTACATCAAAGGCGACGGTCCTTTAGGCGGTATGGTAACCGCTGCAGACGGTGCCGGTATGGTAAAAGGCTATGCCTATCAGCCCCTGGTTGACCTGCCCTTAAAACGAGGCAAGTTAGATGTTGGCGGCGCTATTGGTCACGGCTCTCTTGCCATCTCCAAAGACATCGGTTTAAAAGACCCTTATGTTGGTCGCGTGCCTCTGGTGACAGGTGAAATCGGCGAAGACTTTACCTATTACTTTGCTATGAGCGAACAAACCCCCACCGCTATCGCTTTAGGCGTTTTGGTGGATACGGATTTATCTGCCCGTCAGGCAGGCGGCTTTATTGTTCAGCTGATGCCCGGCGCACCGGATAAAGTGGCAATGAAACTGGAAGAAAACGTCCGTTCTCTTGCCCCCATCACCACCCTTTTAGAAGAGGGCAAAACCGCAACCGATATCATCGAAGCGGTGCTGGATGGCTTTGAAATCAAATATTTAGACGCACAGGATTATGAATACCGCTGCGATTGCTCTATGGAGAAAATCACAAAGGCGCTGATTAGTTTAGGTGCGGATGAACTGTCCGATATGATTGAAAACGACGAGGGCGCAGAAATCACTTGCCAGTTCTGCCCCAAAGTATATCGCCTTTCCAAAGACGAATTAAAGGAATTGTACGAATCTGCAAAACAGTAAGATAAATCAGAAAATGCAGGAGGCGTAAGCCATGAAAATTATTATCGTTGGTGACGGTCAGGTTGGTATGAGCTTAACAGAATGTTTGGCTCAGGAAGGTTATGATATCACCGTCATCGAAAGCAACCCCAAGGTTGTGCAACAGATTGTTAATACCTACGACGTTATGGGTGTTTCCGGTAACGGCGCCAATTACGATACCTTAATGGAAGCCGGCACAGATAAAGCCGATCTTTTGATTGCCGCCACCAGTTCTGACGAACTGAACATTTTAAGTTGTTTGATGGCAAAAAAAATCGGCGCTAAAAACACCATCGCCCGTGTTCGTAACCCTGAATACGCGCAGCAGCTTGTGTTCCTGCGTGAAGAATTGGGTCTTTCCATGGTGGTTAACCCGGAACTGGAAGCCGCACGTGATATTTCCCGTCTGCTCCGTTTCCCCTCTGCCATCAAGCTGGACTGTTTTTCTAAAGGTCGCGTGGAACTGGCAGAAATCCGTCTGCCCGAAAATGGCTATTTAGCAGGCAAACAGCTGACGGAACTTTACAAAGTTTGTAAGGACAAAATTCTGGTTTGCGCAGTATTACGCGGCGAACAGGTTATCATCCCCGATGGTCAGTTTACGCTGGCTGCAGGCGACCATATTCACATCACCGGCTCTCACGCTGCTTTAGCTTCTTTCTTTAAATCCATCGGTATGTTTAAAGAAAAATCCAAGCACGTGCTGATTGTGGGCGGCGGTAAAATCGGCTACTATCTGGCGCGCAGTATGGCAGATACCGGCATTGATATTAAAATTATCGAGCAGGACGAACAGCGCTGCATTGAACTGTCTGAAGCCCTGCCCCGTGCAACCGTTATCTGCGGTAACGGTACCGATAAATCTATCCTTCACGAAGAAGGTCTTGAAACCTCTGATGCCTGCGTTGTGCTGACAGGGGTTGACGAAGAAAATATCTTCGTTTCCCTTTATGCGCAGTCTGTTGGTGTTGATAAGGTTATCACCCAGATTGATCGTACTGACTTTGCCGATATGGTAGAAGGCGTTGGTATTGACTGCTATGTATCCCCCAAGGATATCACCGCAACCCGTATTGTCCGCTACGTTCGTGCGATGCAGAACTCCGGCGAAACCAATATGAAAACCTTATATAAAATCGTTAACAATCAGGCGGAAGCTTTGGAATTCTCCATTCCGCAGGAAGCATTTTATACCCACGTGCCCCTGAAGAATCTGAATATGAAAAAAGGCACACTGATTGCTGCCATCATCCGTCGTGGTCGCGTTATTATCCCCGGTGGTGATTCTCATCTGGAGGCAAAAGACAGTATCATCGTGGTTGCTTCCTCCAACGACCGTGTTTCGGTTTTGGAAGATATTTTTAACTAATCCGTCGGAGGCGGTTTTTTATGAATTATAAAATGGTTGTGTATTTATTAGGGCGTATTTTCATCATTATGGCACTGTTAATGTGCGTGCCTATGGTGATTGCTTTTGCGCGCGCCGAAAATGCGAGCACGGCCTTTTTAATTGCCGTTTTGGTGCAGTTTATATTAGGTTCTCTCTGTTGCTTTAAAAGGCCGAAAAATGCAGAGATTTTTGCAAAAGAAGGTCTTGTTACCGTTGCGCTTTGCTGGATTTTCACCTCGCTCTTTGGCTGTTTACCCTTTTTCCTGTCAGGTGAAATCCCCTCGCTGATTGACGCTTGGTTTGAAACCGTTTCCGGTTTCACCACAACAGGCTCTTCCATTTTAAACAACATTGAGTGTCTATCGAAGAGTTTACTCTTCTGGCGTAGTTTTACCCACTGGATTGGCGGTATGGGCGTACTTGTTTTCGTTCTTGCCATTCTGCCGAAAACCCACACCAGCCAATCGATGTACATTATGCGTGCGGAAGCCCCCGGCCCGCAGGTTGGTAAACTGGTATCTCGCATGCGCAGTACAGCACAGATTCTCTACGGTATTTATATCGCGCTGACCATCATTCAGATTTTCTGTTTAAAATTAACGGGTATGCCTTGGTTTGATAGCGTTGTTAACTCCTTTGCCACAGCCGGCACCGGTGGTTTTGCCATCAAAAATGCCAGCATTGCGGCTTATAACAGCGCCGCTGTTGATTGGATTATCTCCATCTTTATGATTCTCTTCGGCATTAACTTTACCCTGTTTTACTTGATTTTAACAGGCAATATTGTGCAGGCCTTAAAGAGTGAAGAACTGCACTGGTATTTAGGCATTATCGCCACTTCGGCCATTGTGATTGCTCTTAACATTCTGCCTCAATATGAAAATCTTTGGCAGGCTCTGCGCTACTCTGTCTTTCAGGTAACGTCCCTGATTTCCACAACGGGCTTTATCACCGCAGACTATGAAAAATGGCCTATGCTTTCGCAGATTATTCTGATGGGCCTTGTGTTCACAGGCGCCTGCGCCGGTTCAACAGGCGGTGGTCTTAAGGTCTCCCGTATTTTAATTTTAATTAAATCTTCTATTCGGGAACTGAGAATGCAGCTGCGCCCCCGCTCTGTTAACGTCATTCGTTTAGAGGGCAAGCAACTGGATACAACCGTTATCTCCAGCGTTATGGCTTATATGTGCATTTACGTATTTGTGTTCATGATTTCCATGTTCATCGTGAGTCTGGATAACTGTTCTTTTGCCAGCACCTTCACCGCTGTTGCCACCTGCTTAAATAATGTAGGTCCCGGTCTTGAGGCGGTTGGTCCTGCGCATAACTTCTCCACCCTGTCCACCCTGTCTAAACTGGTTTTATCTGTGGATATGCTGGCAGGCAGATTGGAACTCATCCCCATCGTTGTTTTGTTCGCACCAAACACTTGGAAGCGTAGATAAAACGAAATAAAAAAAGACCTTGTGCTATCAGCACAAGGTCTTTTTTTATTGCTTACTGAGCACCGCCCATTTTAGCCATAAATTCTTTTTCACGTTCTAAGATATCTTCCAGCCAGTAAACGCCGATATCAAGAGCGGCATAGAGGCTTTCACGTTCTGCCTTTTTGGTCAGGCGGGCAGACTTAATATCGTCACCGTGTTTTTCTAAAAGTTCAACACTTACCTTAGATGCAACGGATAAATCCTGCACATCTTTGGTTTCTAAAATGGTAAAACGGGTGATGAAGTTTTCGTTAAAGTCGCCATAGTAGAGAACGTTACCGTCACGCAGGAGCGGCTTGCCTTCATATAATAACATTTCTTTTGCCTTTTTTGCCATGGTTGTCTCCTTCTGCCGCAAAATGCGGCCATATATTTTATTCCAGTTCTTTTAAAGTGGAAAGATCAATGTCTTGGTCACGGTTTTTCTTGGGGCTGTCTTTAAGCACTGTTAAATCAGCAACCTTAAATTCGTGAACACCTTCATCAGCACCGGAAGCAATACGCACCTGCGCCACACCTTTTAATAAGGAGGTGGAGGTCACAGTACCACGACCGATGGGGGTATCCACCAGCGCGCCCACGTTAGGAGTTTCACGAAGCAGGGATTCATAAGCATCCTGTTCGTATTTTAAGCAGCACATCAGTCTGCCGCAAGTACCCGAAATTTTGGTGGGGTTCAGTGACAGTGACTGCTCTTTTGCCATTTTAATGGACACGGGTTCAAAATCGCCCAAGAAGAGTGAGCAACAAAGAGGACGTCCGCAAATACCAAGACCGCCACGCATTTTGGCTTCATCACGAACACCAATCTGGCGCAGTTCGATTCGGGTGCGGAACACAGAAGCCAGGTCTTTAACCAGCTGACGGAAGTCAACACGACCATCGGCTGTAAAATAGAACAGAATTTTGCTTCTGTCAAAGGTGTATTCAACGTCAATCAGATTCATATCCAGTTTGTTGGCACGAATCTTAGAAAGACAAACCTGATAGGCTTCTTTTTCCTTCTCCTTGTTTTCTTCCAAGGTTTTAAAATCCGCCTCGGTTGCGGGGCGAACAATCTTTTTGATAGGCATGGAAAAGGCTTTTTCATCGATTTCGCGTTCCGTCAGCGCAACGCGACCACATTCTGTGCCGCGGGCTGTTTCAACAATAACGCCATCACCTAAAGAAAATTCTTTTCCGTCCGGGTCAAAATAATATATTTTGCCGACTGATTTAAATCGGACACCGATTACTTTGATCATGAACTTCCTCCTGTATCTGAGTTAAAAGTTCCAGGCTCGCCGCAGCGAAACTTGCATTTCTCTGCAAACGTTCCCGGAAACGAATGACCTCTTCCATCATCCGCACAAAACCGCCTGCTCCGCAAAGGGCTGAGCATGCGGAAATCGCCGCCTCTTTTCCTAAACAAATGGGGCGGGCTGTGTGACTGATACTGCTGCGCAGGCAGTCTCGTAAAAAGAGTAACATAAAATCAATCACATCTTGAATTTCTTCTTTATGCGAGGTAAAAAACCCATGCATATCCACAAGCGCTTTCTTCTCGCGCATAAGACTTGCCAGTTTATCCACCGTTTCGGTATATAAACCGTAAAAATCTTCATCTGTCAGCATCCTCTTGCCATTTCCCAAATTCCCCTGAGAAAAGGAAGCCGCAAAGGCACGTCGGGACGCCTCTCCTTCGGTGATGCCTGCAAAATAGTCGCGGCAAGCCGAAGCCGAAAGGGGCAGAAGCTGGAACTTGAGCAAGCGGGAACGAACTGTTTCCAAAAGCCCATTCTGGTTTTCTGCCAAAATGATAAAGCACACATATTCGGGCGGCTCCTCCAGCACTTTCAGCAGTGCATTTTGAGCGGCCGTTGTGAGCGCCATGCCATCTTCAATGATAAACACTTTCCGTTTCGATGTAAACGGGCGGACAAATGCCTCCTTAATGATTTCCTCGCGCACCTGCTCAACGCCAATGCTCTTTTTATCCTCCGGCACCCGAATCAGGAATAAGTCCGGATGGGAATCTGCCGCGAGCAACTTGCAAGACGGGCAAGACAAACAAGCCTTTCCGTCTCGGGGAGACTGGCACAAAAGTGACGCTGCAAAAGGCATAGAAAGTGTTTTTTTGCCGATGCCGGCAGGACCTGATATAAGATAAGCACTCAAACTGCGCCCTGCCGCCACGGATTTTTGCAGTTTGTCACAAATTAAATTGTGACCCACAACCGTGTTATAATCAAATCTTTTCAAAACGTCCCACATCCACAACAAAAATTGTCGCGCCGCCGGTTTCGATTTCTTCAGGGTAAGAAGAATAATCGCTACCAATTGTGCCGATGAACGGTTCGGGAGTGAACACGATTTGTTTTCTCTTCATGCTGTATTTTGCGATGATGTCCATTGCTTCCTGCACTTTGTCTTCTTCAGTACCCACAAGCAGAGTTGTGTTGCCGGCACGCAGAAAACCACCGGTAGATGACATCTTGGTTACGGAAAAACCGGCTTTGTTCAGTTCTTTGATAACCACATTACCGTCTTCGTTGTTAACAATTGCAAATACAAGTTTCATAGAGAACCTCCGTTCCGTCGCCTAGGCGACTTATTAGTTATGATCCTTACAAAGTTTTAACATAAACTCACCGAGCTTTGCCACAGCCTGCGGCTTTGCAATGTGAGTCATATTCTGTTTGAGCATTTCGGCTTTATGAGGAAAATGTATCAACTGATACACCGCCTCCGTTACCGGAAATGTTTCGCTGACCGCCATAGCGATACCGTTGTTTAAGAAAAATTCTTTATTGCGGTCTTCCTGTCCGGGAATGGGATCCATCACAATCATAGGCAGGTTTTTCGCCATAGCCTCCGATGTGGAAAGTCCACCGGGCTTTGTGATGATGCAATCTGCCGCATCCATCAATGTGGAAACCTCATTTGTGAACCCGTAGGTAATCACGGTTTTATGCTTTGTCATAGCATCTACACGGGCTTTTAACTTCTTGTTGTTGCCGCACACCACAACCAACTGAAACTCTTCTTTCATTCGGTTTAAACTGCGGATAGCGTCAAACACATCGTTGCCATAGCCCATAGAGCCCATCATCAAAAGCACTGTGTATGTATTTTCAAGGCCCAGTTCTGCCCTTGCCTTTTCCTTTTCCATTCTCTCGGCAAAGTGCGGCAGAATCGGAATCCCGAAAGGTCTGATTTGTTCGGGTTTAATCCCCTTTTGAATGGCCTGAAACTCTAACAGTTCCGAGGGGGTAATGTAATAATCCACGTGAGCATCTTCCCAATAGGGATGGAATTTAAAGTCTGTGACAACAGCAACCACCTTAGCGCGAATGGCATACTTGCGTTTCAGGTGCGTCATCGCAATGGCGGAAAAAACGTGGGTTGCCACAATGATGTCGGGATTATAATTTTTTAAATATTGCATCAGTTTCGGGTTAATCACCGCTTTTAAAAACTGATTCATCAAAGATTTGTCGGAGGGTTCACGTCTATCTGCTAAATCATAAAACCGTCCGTAAATGCCGGGGGCAACTTTGGTGGAGAGTAAATACCCTTTCTGCAGTGACTCTGCCAAAATGGGACTTACGTGGTCCATAATATCCAAAAACCGACATTCCACATCTTCATAGCTCTTAAAATGTTCTAAAACAGCCTTGGCTGTCTGGTGGTGACCCTGCCCCGTGGGGACAGATAAAAAGAGCACTTTCACCGTATCACTTCCTTAGGTTAGAACAAACCGGGAATATTCAGGCCGCCTGTTACGCCTGCCATGCCTTCTTCCATCATAGCAGATGCTTTAGCGCCTGCTTCGTTAACTGCGGCAACAATTAAATCTTCCAGCATTTCAATATCATCAGGGTCAACGATTTCGGGTTTTAAGTTCACAGAAACCAGATCACGATTACCCTTCATCACAACGGTAACAGCACCGCCGCCTGCAGCTATCTCAACGGTTTTTTCGCTGAGTTCTTCCTGCATACGGGTCATATCTTCCTGCATCTGCTGAATGCGCTGCATCATAGCCGCTTTATTCTGATTCACACCGCCACCGGTGAATTTGTTCGGTTTAGCCATTTTATATCTCCGTTTCTGTCCGATAGGACTTAAATAATTTCAATTTCATTATGCTCTTGTCCCAAAGCCAAGAGTTTATCAAAGGCATCGCCTTCGCTGTTTTCCACGCCTGCTTCTTTATCAGACAAACAGCAAACCTCTATGGTCTGATGCAAAACCTCCTGCACCGCCTGTTTAATCAACTCTAAGTTGGCAGGTCTTGAAACAACGGTTTTGTTCATCATTGCATCTTTGGCAAACACCAGCGCCAATTTGCCCGAGAGCATCATGGGTTTAGCGCGGTTAATGTGAGGAATGATGGGCATACCGCCATGACCGCGAACATAGGCCTTGATATCTTCAAAGCGGCTGACGGGGTCATCCCCTGCCGCCACAGGTGTTTCCTCTACTGCCGCAGGAATCTCTTCTGTCGGCTCGGAAAAAGCAGGTTCTTCAGGCATCGGGGGCTCTTCTTCGGGGAAATCCCAAGGAGGCAGGTCATCTTCTGCCGGTGCTTCTTCCTGTTTGGGTGCGGGCACAGTTGCCACGGCAAATGTTCCCTCTGCCAGTTTCTTTTCCAGTTCTGCCATACGGGCATTTAAAGATTCTAAAGAATCTTCAAAAGCGGGGTTAGACAGTTTCACCAGTGCCAGTTCGTAAACCGTTCTGCCCATACCGGCAGTTTTGGCACTGATCACCGCTTCGTTCATCACTTTTAAACTGAAAATCAGTTTTTCTGCTGTGAAACTCTTCACCAGTTCCTGCATTTTCGCCAGTTGCTCTTTGGAGGTGTTTAAAATCTCCTCGGGCTTCTTGGTCAGTTTCACGACCAACAAATCACGCAGGAATCGAATCAAGCGTGCAATAAACACTTCGGGTTCTTTACCGTTTTCAATCACCTGATCGAAAATGGAAAGAGCAGCGCCACCATCACCACCTGCAAAGGCCTTGCAAATGGAAAACAGCGCATCATAATCGGTCATACCGATGATGGAGAGCATATCTTCGAAACTAACCGCTTCTTCGGTGTAGCCTAAAACCTGCTCTAAAATAGAAAGAGCATCACGCATAGAACCGTCGCCCAGTTCGGCAATCATACCGAGGGCTTCAGGCGCCACCACTCTGCCTGCCGATTCCACAATATGTGAAAGACGACCCGCTATGGCTTCCTGGGTAATACGTTTAAAGTCAAACCGCTGACAACGGGATAAAACCGTTGGCGGAATCTTGTTCAGTTCGGTGGTTGCCAAGATGAAAAGCACGTGTTCAGGGGGCTCTTCCAGCGTCTTTAAAAGGGCGTTAAAGGCCTGCGTTGTTACCATGTGCACTTCATCGATGATATATACTTTTTTCCGCGCACGGCTGGGCAAAAATGCCACATCGTCAATCAAATCACGGATGTTTTCAACTTTGTTTCGGGAGGCACCGTCCATTTCCACAACGTCTAAAATGCTGTCATCCAAAATGCCTCTGCAGATTTCACATTCGTTGCAGGGGTTACCGTCAACAGGATGGAGACAGTTCACCGCACGGGCAAAAATCTTGGCGGTTGAAGTTTTACCTGTTCCGCGGGTGCCGCAAAACAGATAGGCATGGGCCAGATTCCCTGTTTTAATTTCATTACGCAGCGTTTGGGTGATATGCTCCTGACCTGCCACATCGTCAAACACCATGGGACGCCAAGTTCTGTATAGGGCTTGATAGGCCATTTGCTTCTCCCTCCTCGCTGGAAATCTTTTAATACGAAAAAAACCGCTCGTTTGGGCGGATTCATCGGTTCTGGTTTCGTTTCACGCCGGGTGATCCTGCATCACATCTGAGATTCTGCTTATCGCTGCTTGGTTCCCCACCTGACGAGGTTCACAGGCACAGATTGCGCAGGACCCGGCCGACAACGCTTTCGCGCTGAACGCTAAATTGAAACGAATGTGCCGCCACAAACGGCTATGGATTTATATATTTATTGTACCATAAAGATAGATAAGTTTCAACTGTTTTTTATAGACAATTGCGGCATTCCTTACCGCTCAGTCACTGTCTTTAAAAAGGCTTTCACACGTTCATTCTGCGTGTGTTCAAACACCTCTTCGGGTGTGCCCTCTTCCATAATCACGCCCGCGTCCATAAACACCACTTTATCGGCAACATCGTGGGCAAAGGACATTTCGTGGGTAACAATCAAAAGGGTCATTTTTTCTTCTGCCAGATGTTTGATAACACGGAGCACTTCGCCTGTCAGTTCAGGGTCTAATGCAGAGGTGGGTTCATCAAACAAAAGAATATCGGGCTTTAATGCCAGCGCACGGGCAATAGCCACGCGCTGCTGCTGACCGCCGGAAAGTTCATAGGGATAGGAATGTTCCTTTTCCGCAAGGCCCACCTGACGAAGCAGGTCACGAGCATTTTCTTCCGCTTCAGCACGACTGACCTTTTTGGTCATAATCGGTGCGGTAATGATATTTTCCAAAACTGACATATGGGGGAACAGATTAAAGTTCTGAAACACCATACACAGTTTGTTATAAGCGCCTTTAGCTTCGGGGCTTTTGTTATAAACACCATTTTCCACAACGGGTGTTCCATCAATAACAATATCGCCACCATTGACTTTTTCAAGATTAATCAAACTGCGAAGAAAGGTGGATTTACCGGAACCGGAGGGACCGATAATGGCGATAACATCGCCACGGGCAACGGTCAGATTAACGCCTTTTAAAACCTCCAGCTGTCCAAAGCTTTTGGTAATGTTTTTTGCTTCTAAAACATTCACAACCGTCACCTCCTTAGCCCTTGTAATAATCCAGTTTCTTTTCTATGTAGCCAAACAACAGTGTCAGCACGCCGCAGAATAAGAGGAAATAAGCGCCTGTGTAGAACAGAGGCCAGATAACACCGCGGGAAGAGAAACGCTCAGCGGCTTTTAACACCTCTGCAACAGCGATGATACGTGCCAAACTTGTATCTTTAACCAAGGTTAAAACTTCGTTACCCATAGGCGGAACAATGCGTTTAACCACCTGAGGCAGAACGATTTTAAAGAACACCTGGGTTTTTGTCATACCTAAAACCTGACCGGCTTCATACTGACCTTTGGAAATGCCTTCAATACCGCCACGATAAATTTCGGAGAAGTAGCAGGAATAGTTAATCACAAAGGCAATGAGTGCCGCCAGCATACGATTGGTCAGGGGATAATCAAAAATTAAACCGGGAACATAAAACACAACTAAAAGTTGCAGGAGCAACGGGGTGCCACGGATAATCCAAACAAAAATACGAACGATAAAGCGGATAGGCTTAAAAGAAGCTACCGCCAGGAAGCTAAAATGATACCACTTATCCGTTTTGCCAAGCAGTGCTTCTGCAGGCAACAGATGACGGATAAAAGCAAAGGGCTCCCAACGGGACATAGAACCAAAGGTGATTAAAAGTCCCAGCGGGATTGAAAATAACAATGTAAAAATAAAAAGTTCACAGTTCTGCCCAAAACCACGGAGCAGTTCCTGCGTTACGGTCATAAAGGTCATAATAAACTCCAAAAGACTGGAAGAACTCCCGGCTACAAGGCACGAAAACAAAACTCGTGCGGGTAAACCGGGAGCTCTCGCCTATTTTTTACGACGGAATAATCTTAGAGGATTAAACTTCTAAGAGCGCGTCCAGTTTATACTTCTTAGCGATTTCAGCTAAAGTACCGTCTTCAGCCAGTTCAGCAATGATTTCGTTCACTTTAGCGGTGATGTCACTGCCTTTTCTGAATGCGATACCGTACTGTTCGGGAGAGAAGTCTTCGGTTTCAACAACAACTAAATCTTCATAGTCAGTGCCTTCACCAATCATACCGATACTTGCAACGTAGTCAACTACGCAAGCTGCAGCGGTGCCACTGTTAACTTCCATCAGAGCTTTTGCCTGAGAGTCAACTGCGGTGTAAGCGATACCATCAAAGAATGCATCTTCGTTAGCAACGCCTTCGCCTGCAGATTCTGCTTCAGCAACAACGGTCAGACCATTGAGTGCGCCTTTTGCTTTGTAAGCTTCAGCGTTTTCTGCTTTAGCAACTAAAACCTGTTTGTTAGCCATGTAAGGAGTGGAAATGGACATGTTTTCAGCACGTTCCGGAGTGATGGTCATACCATTCCAGATACAGTCAATGCTTTTTGCAGCCAGTTCAACTTCTTTGGTGTTCCAGTCAATTTCGATAAACTTAGCTTCAACGCCCAGTTTTTCGGAAACTGCTTTAGCAAATTCGGTTTCAAAACCAACAAAGTCTTCGCCTTCGTAGTAGTTCATGGGAGCGAACAGGGTCATACCGATAATCAGTTCACCCTTTTCGGTAACGTAAGCAAGGTCAGAACCTTCTTCAGTTACAGCAGGAGCACCACAAGCGGTTAAAAGCATAACCATTGCGAAAACCAGCGCAAAAACTTTTGCAAACTTTTTCATTGTAAAATCCCCTTTACTAATAAAATAATGGTATCTTTTATTTTACTATAAATCTCTTCTTATGTAAAGTATTTCTCCCTTTTTTCTGCACATTTACAACCATTTGATTGTGCAAAATCCCCTGCTTTTAAATAAGTTTAAAAAAAGTATTTTATTTTTCGTTTTCCTATGGTACAATATCAGTAACAACCAAGTCTTGAAAGGAGTTTTTCACATGGAAAAGACAAAATCTGTTTGCGAATCCATCGTCGAAATGACAGAACTGGTTCTGCCTAACGACGTTAATCTTTTAAATAACTTAAAAGGTGGTCAGCTGATGCATTGGATTGACATTGCCGCGGCCTTAACCGCATCCCGCCACTCTAACCGCATTGTTGCCACCGTTTCCGTTGACTCACTTGATTTTAAACATCCCATCAAGTTGGGCGAAATGGTTAAACTGGTTGCCAAAATGGTGTCCGTGGGCAACACATCTATGAAAATTAAGGTGAACGTTTGGGGCGAAAACCTGCAAACCGGTGAAAGCCGCATGACCAACGAAGCAACGCTTGTGTTCGTGGCTCTTGACGAAAACGGTCGCCCCACCCGCGTGCCCCGCTTACGCATGGAAGATTGCGAATAAGAGAAAAATCAAAAGGCATCTGCAATTGCAGATGCCTTTTTTATTATCTTTCTTAATCTTTTATCACGGATGAGGGAATTTGGATGCAGAACGGACAAACTGAGCCGCAGGGAACCCGAAGCTGTACTTGTGTACAGCGAGAGGCGAAGTTTGTTCGTAGTCTTATGACATCAAACAAAAAGGAACTCGCATTTTGCGAGTTCCTTCGTTTTTTTCAAATTGTTCTGCCCCGTCATAAGACGTTCTGCACCAAATTCACCATCCGCCTTACGCGGCGATTAGTTTCGCGGCAATCACTGTCATATCGTCTTTTGGCTTACCGCCCGCCTGCATCACCGCTGTTTTCAAAATCTCATCCGCCAGCGCCTGAGGTGAATCCCCTGCAAAGCGGCTGATCAGTTCAGCCAGTGCGCCGCCTGTTTCGCCCGAAAGGGCGTCTGTCACCCCATCGGTGACCAGCACAACAAAATCGCCCTCTTTGGCATATTTTAAATCCCTGTCTGCCTCCACGTTGCAGACAATCCCCGCAGGCAGCGAGGAACAACTGACGGTTTCTACCATCTCTCCGCTTTTGACAAAAGACTGGCTGGCGCCGATTTTAATAAATTCCAGCGCACCGCTATAAAGATTGACAAAGCAGAGATCCGCTGTAGCGAAACATTCCCGCTCATCTGTGGCAAGGAGCATACTGTTCATCAGCCTGAGGGCTGTTTCTTTGTCAAAGCCTGCCGAAAGCAGACGTCTGAGCAAATGAACAGTCATTTGGCTTTGCGCCTCTGCATCACTGCCCTGCCCCATTCCATCTGATAGAGCCAGCACAAACTTTCCGTCTGCCGATAAGGAGAACAGATGATTATCGCCGCAAACGCTGTCTCCGTGGCTTGCCACCTGTGCAAAACCCGCTTCCATAGTGTAGCGCCCCTGCACTGCCAACCGCATCACATGGGGGCTATCTCCGCAGGATGCGGGAACTTTCAGCATAGGCACATCCACCACTTTAGAAACAATGGCGGTCACCTCTCTTGCATCGGGCAGGGGCGCTTCTTCAGAAAAACGGAGCACGACTTCACGGGCATCAACCCCCGTCACTCTGACAGACTCGGCAATGAGCCCCTTTCTATCCAGCGCCGAAAGGAGCCGACGTTCCTGATAAACGCTGTTCATAGATTCGGCAGACAACTCTGCCTGCAGATGATCTAACACTGAGGAAATATTTTTAAACTGTTCCGCCACCAAATGACGACTTTCCATCACCCGCCCTGCCCACAAAAGATTCACTTTGTGCACTTCATAATTTTGATTCAGTTGCTTTAAAAAGGGCTCCAGCCTGATGCATCCGTTTCTGAAATGTTCGGGCACATCTTCGCCTGTGGCAAAGCCTTTTCGCCGCATCCGTTCGTAAAGAGAAATCATCACTCTGCGTGTTTCGTTATATTCTTTTTGCCAGCAAAATTTCATCAAACTGCAATCTCTGCAAACCGTTTCGGCGGTTTTATCAAAAAGCACTCCGGGGTCGCGCATTCTTTGATTGATGCGGTTTTCCACCGCCTTGTCAAACACATCCGAAAGGGCGGAAAACGAGGCCGATGCACTGGATAACCTGTCCGTCATCACAGCCCGAATCCGCTCCACAGAATCCTCCGCCGCAAGAGGCGTTCCCACCATATCCCCAAAGGTGTAAAGCAAATGGTCGGGGAGCAAAAATAAGAGCACGCCTGCCGCTAAAATATGATAGGGCTCCAGCACTTCATCAATGTTTCCCGAAAAACAGGCCATTGAGACCGTGCCCGAAACAAAAGCCGCGAGCAAAACGCCCCATCTGCCTTTTTTCTGCAATAGCCCTGCCGCAAGGGATAAAACCCCATAGGTCGCCACCGTTTCGGCAGGTAAATCGGCGGTGAGTGATGCCACCAAACCAAACAAAATCCCCGCTGTTCCCGCCAGTGAAAAACCGCAGGTTAAGGCGGTTGCCAAAATCACCGTTAAACTTAAAACGTGCGCCATGCCCACCAGTGCAGGCACCGAGAAAAAACTCACAAAAACTGCGGCACAAAGGCACAAAAGACTCATGGTTTCAGCCGGATCAAACACATGCCGATGCCTGAGGGTTCGAATCACGTCGCTTGCCTCTTTGAACAAAAAATAAGCGAAAAAACAAAAGAGCGATTCGAGCAAAAGGCATAAAAAATCGTAAAGCAAAAACCCGTTAAAAATAACAAAAACAAGCCCCGTCACAAACACCGAAAGGGAGGCAAAGAGTGCCGAAAGGCGGGGCTTGTCCGCCAGTTCCTGTTTCATTAAAATCAGCGTAGAAGCGGTGATGATAACCGCCGCCGCATAGGGCAAAAACCGAAGCCCCATCCCGCCTGATAACAGCCCTAAAAGCACGGATACAATGGCAAAAAACCGCTTATGTTTCGGGAACGTTGCCGCAAAAACAGGGATGGCAAAAGGCGACATCACGCCGAACAAAAAAACTTTGGAAAGCAAAAAACAGATGCCATATTCCACCAGTTCGAAAATGTCTGATTCCCGCACTCTTTTTCGTGGTTTTCCTGCCTGTTTCCCCGATTTTTTATCTGTTTCCGGTATTAAATTTGTCATATGTAAGCCTCCAAAGTGGAAATTTTTGGTATTTCCATTATATACCAATTTTCCCGAAAAACCTGTCGATTTTTGCGCATCTTTCCGAAAAATATTTCTCCCTTTTTCGACAATAAAAATCCGTCAAAATTTTTATTTTTTTGTTTTCTTTTTGCTATTTATATGATATAATTATTATGTATGTATATATTTATGGGAGGTAGCCGTGAAAGAGAAGATTTACACCATTCCCCTAACCGATGCTTTTGCAGAAACATCCGAATGTCCTTTCTGCGTAATCGAGAGAAAACTGGAAGAAGAACAGGTATCTTATGCCCTGGGCGCCTCTATGATGGAGCCCGACAGTCGCATCCTTTCTAACGAAAAGGGCTACTGCCGCCGCCATTATGAAAAAATGAGCGCGGAAAACAACGCCTTAAGCCTTGCGCTCGTGCTGGATACTCACTTAAACGAACTGATTAAAAAGTTAGAAACTGCGGCATCCCAGCCCACTTCTTCAGGTGGCGGACTCTTTAAAAAGACCACCGCAACAAATCCCGTGAACGATGTTTTATATGCAAACGAAGACTCTTGCCTGATTTGCGAAAAACTGAAAAATACGCTGACAAAATTTGCCGAAACCCTTTGGTATCTTTACAAAACAGAGCCGGATTTTAAAGAAAAAGTCCTGTCCTGTCAGGGTTTTTGCCTGCCCCATTTTCTGCTTCTGTTAGAGTGTGCCGAAAAGGAACTTTCGGGCAAGGCACTCATTGATGCCAAACAAAAACTGACAGAACTTGAAATTGAAAACCTAAAACGCATCAACGAAGATGTGAACTGGTTTACCAAAAAATTTGATTATCGCTATCAGAATGAGCCTTGGAAAAATTCCAAAGATGCACCGAAACGCGCTATGGAAAAACTGGCGAAATTTTTATAAAATACTTGAGGTGAAACGATGAAAACGATTATAGGTTTAACAGGTGGAACAGGATGCGGCAAAAGCACCGCCGCTACATATTTGCAGAAAAAAGGCGCCTTTATCATCGATGCCGATGAAATCGCCCGTCGTATGACTGCCCCCGGCACCCCCACCTCTATGGAGGTTCTTGCGGCATTCCCCGAAGCCGCCGCACCCGATGGCAGTTTCAGCCGCAAACGCCTTGGTGCTTTGGTGTTTTCCGACCCTGAGAAACTTGCCAAATTAAACGCCATCACCCATCCTGCCATCATCCGTGAAATCCGCGGTCTCATCGAGCGCACCACCGCGCCTCTGATGGTCCTTGATGCACCTCTTCTCTTCCAGAGTGGTCTGGACGATGTGTGCACCGTGACCGTTGGCTTTTTGGCAGACGAATCCATCCGTATTCACCGCATTACCGAGCGTGACGGTTTAGATGAAACCGGTGCCAAAAACCGCATCGCTTCCCAGCCGGAAGATGACTATTTCCGTGCTCGCGCAACACACATCATTGAAAACAACGGCTCTGTAGACGCCGTTTACGAACAAATTGAATCCATCCTGAAGGAGTTAGCCCTGTGAAATTAAAAAAACGGTTCCGTTTTGCCATCTTATTAATTGCGATTTTGTTAATCGCAAACCTTGGCAACATCGGGCGCCTTATCTATCCTGTAAAATATATGAATTACATAAAAAGTTCTGCAGAAACTTATAACATCGACCCTTATCTGATTATGAGCATCATCAAATCGGAAAGCAATTTTGATCAGGAGGCTGTATCCCATAAAAGTGCAACGGGACTGATGCAGATTATGGAGCCCACAGCAAACTGGCTTGCCGAAAAAATGGATCTTTCCGATTTTGATTACAGCCAGATCACTGATCCTGAGCTTAACATCAAAATGGGTTGCTATTATATCAACTATCTGCTGAATAGTTACGATGGCAACGTGCAGAACGCCCTTGCGGCCTACAATGCAGGGCAGGGAACGGTTAATGAGTGGCTCAAAAACAAAGCCTATTCTGAGGACGGTAAAACCTTGACAAACATCCCCTACCCCGAAACCCGCACCTATGTGCGCCGCATTGAAACCTGCGAAAAAATGTATCGCCTTTTGTATAAAATTCGGTCGGAGAAACTGGTGTAACCGAAAGAAAAGAGGAACATCATGACAAAACCTAAGTTTTTGATTATCGATGCCAACAGTATCATTAACCGTGCTTTTTACGGCATCCGTCTTCTCACAGCAAAGGACGGAACCTATACCAACGCTGTGTACGGTTTTTTGAACATTTTTTATAAATTCAAAGAAGAAATCAAACCCGATTATATTGCGGCGGCTTTTGACCTAAAAGCCCCCACCTTCCGTCATAAAATGTTTGATGGCTATAAGGCTACCCGCAAACCCATGCCCGAAGAACTGCGTCCTCAGTTGCCCCTTTTAAAAGAGGTGCTTTCTGCCCTTTCTATCCCCGTTTTAGAACTGGAGGGCTACGAGGCGGACGATATCATCGGCACCGTAGCTGCCCGTTGCACTAAGCAAGATGTTGCCTGCATGATTTTAACAGGCGATAAGGACGATTTGCAGCTTGCCACCGATGACAATAAAATTTACCTTGTCACCACCCGTATGGGCAACACCGACACAGAGATTTTTGACGCGGCTCACGTGTTTGAAAAATATGGTGTAACCCCCACGGAATTCATTGATGTAAAAGCCATTATGGGCGATACATCCGATAACATCCCCGGTGTTCGCGGCATTGGTGAAAAAGGTGCTTTTTCTCTGATCGGCCAGTTTAAGAGTTTGGAAAATGTCTATGCAAACTTAGACTCAGACGCCATCACAAAAGGCAACCGCACCAAACTGGAAGAAAGCCGAGACGTTGCCTTTTTATCCAAAACACTTGCCACCATTGATTGCAACGTACCCATTGAACTGGATTTTGAAGCCGCCAAAGAAAAAGAGGGCGACATCTCTGCACTGCGAGAACTTTACACGCGGCTTGAGTTTAAAAGTTTCTTAAAGAAACTGCCTCAAGATGAAGCGGCAAAGGAAGCCATGGCAGAAAAACCTGCCTATTCCCTCGTCACCCCCACCCCCTCTGATTTAGAAAAACATCTGATGGCGGACAAACTCTATTACCTGTTAGACATCCCCTCCAAAATGTTCTACGCCACCAAGGGAGATGACGTCGTTGTTTCCGCATCACTTTCAGGGGATTTCCTGCCCGTTGTAAAGGCATTTTTCGAGAACGAATCCATCCAAAAAATCACCCACGGCAGCAAAGAGCATTATCTGTTTTTAAGCGATTTGGATATTGCCCCCGCCGCTATCACCTTTGATACAGCTGTGGCGGCCTACCTTGCCGATGCAACCCGCAGAGACTATGACCTCTCTGATCTTTGCTTTGACTTTTTGGGTATGCCACTTGCCGCCAATTCTCAAGGCGAGCAGTTGTCTTTTGAGGATACCCCTGCCGATACCGCTCTCCTGGCTGATCAGGTGTCTGCCCTGCCCGCACTTTACGCCCACCTGCAGGACCGCCTGAAACAAGATGGCTCTTTAGACCTGTTAGAAACCGTGGAAATGCCTTTGGTGGAAGTTTTGGCATCTATGCAAAAAGAAGGCATCTTAATTGAAAAAGAAAAACTGGCTGAATTCGGCGAAATGCTCCGCGGTCAGATTTCTGTTTTAACCGATGAAATCTACGATTTGGCAGGCGAAGAATTTAACATTAACTCCCCCAAACAATTGGGCGTGATTTTGTTTGAAAAACTGGGACTACGCGGTTCTAAAAAGACAAAAACAGGCTATTCTACCAACGCCGCCACTTTAGAAAAACTGGCAGGTAGCCACCCCATTATCGAAAAGATCTTAGAATATCGCCACCTTGCCAAGTTAAACTCCACCTATGTGGAAGGGTTAACCGATGTGATTGCGCCCGATGGCAGAATTCATTCTTCTTTCCATCAAACCGTTACCGTAACAGGCCGTATCAGTTCATCCGAGCCCAACCTGCAGAACATCCCCATCCGCACCCCCTTGGGCCGCGAGATGCGTAAAATGTTTGTGGCGGAAGAAGGTCACATTCTGCTGGATGCTGACTATTCACAGATTGAACTGCGCGTGTTTGCCCACATCGCAGGTGACGATGTGATGGCAGAGGCCTTTAAAAGCGGTCAGGATATTCACAGAAGCACCGCCGCTAAACTCTTCCGCATCAACCCTGAAGATGTAACGGGCGATATGCGTACTGCCGCAAAGGCTGTTAATTTCGGCTTGCTCTATGGCAAAGGCGAATTCTCTCTGGCACAAGACCTTGGCATCTCCATGCGAGAAGCCAAAGCCTTTATCGCCGATTATTTAGGGGCTTTCCCAAAAGTCCGTGACTATATGAAAAACATCGTGGAAGACGCCAAAGAAAAAGGCTATGTCACCACCTTACTCGGTCGTCGTCGTGCTCTTCCCGAACTATCATCATCCAATTTCCAGATGCGCGCCTTTGGTGAACGTGCCGCCTTAAACACCCCCATTCAGGGCACCGCGGCAGACATCATCAAACTGGCGATGGTACGGGTGTACCGCCGCTTAAAGGAAGAAAATCTCTCTGCCCGCCTGATTTTGCAGGTACACGATGAATTGATTGTGGAAGCACCGCTTTCTGAACAAGAAGCGGCAGGCAAAATCCTACGGGAAGAAATGGAAAAAGCGTTTACGCTGTCTGCCCCTCTCTCTGTTGATATGCACGCCGGCGCAAGTTGGTACGACGCAAAATAAAAAAGGAGGATGCCCATGTCATTTGCAAGTGAAATCAAAAAAGAATTATGCCACCTGCCCCTGGAGACCGCTTGTTGTGCAAGGGCAGAACTGGCCGGTATTTGTGCCCTTTGCGGCACCCTGCTCTCCGAATCCGATGGTGGCGGTCTGCGTCTTCGTACCGAAAATGCGGCTGTTGCCACCCGTGCTCACGGGCTTATTTCCGAACTGTATGGCATCAGCACAAGACGAATGTCTGTCCGCAAAAAAACAGAAGGTTATATTTATACCCTACATATTCCCGCAGGTGAGAGTTTTACCCGTCTTGCCAAAGCCTTGGGCTTTTTGCAGGATGACCGTGTGAAATTCTGTGCCGATCCCTTTATCACAGCCGACTCCTGTTGCCGACGTTCCTTTTTGCGCGGCGCTTTTTTGGGAAGCGGCTCGGCTTCTGCACAGAATAGTTATCACTTTGAAATCGAAACCCATTATCACGATTTGGCGCGGGATATTCTCCAGTTGTTCCGTGATGAAGAAATTTTAGCCCGCACCGTTATGCGCAAATCCAGCCACGTGATTTATATTAAAGACAGCGAGGAAATCGCCGATGCCTTAGCGGCTTTAGGGGCTACCGATGCGGCACTGGAACTCTACTCCATTAAAATTGAAAAAGATATGAAAAATCAGGTGAATCGTCGGGTAAACTGCGAAAACGCCAATATGACAAAAACCGCCAACACAGCGGCGGCACAGATTGTTGCCATTAACAAGGTGCTTGCCTCCCCCATGGCGGCGGATTTAACCGAAGGGGTGTTAGAACTTGCGCACCTGCGCCTCCAAAACCCCGAGGCAAGTCTTTCCGAACTTGCCGATATGATGGAAAAACCCATCAGCAAGTCAGGCGTTAGCCGCCGCTTGCAAAAAATTATTGATTTAGCAGAAACCCTGTAACAAAGGAGCAAGAAAATGGCTTTTGACGGATTGGTTGTCCGCGCCTTAGCGCTGGAACTTTCTGAAAAACTGAATAACGCCCGTCTGGATAAGGTCTATCAGCCCGAAGGCGATGAACTTTTGCTTGCATTCCACGGTCCAAACGGAAACTATAAGCTCACTCTTTCGGCCAATGCTTCCATCCCCCGCATTTGTTTGGCGGAGGAAACCAAGGAAAACCCTATGGTTGCGCCTATGTTTTGTATGCTTCTGAGAAAGCATTTAACCTCGGCTCACGTCACAAAAGTTCGTCAGCCTGGTTTAGAACGTCTTCTCGCCATCGACCTTGAAACCCGCAACGAACTGGGAGACAAGGTGGAAAAAACCTTGATTATCGAAATTATGGGCCGCCATTCTAACATCATTTTGCTGGATGAAAACGGTAAGGTGGCCGATAGCATCAAGCGTATTGACTTTTCTGTCAGTTCCAAACGTCAGATTCTGCCCGGTCTGCCCTATGAACTGCCGCCGGCACAGGATAAAATTGATCCGCTTTCCTGCAGTTTAGAGGAACTTCTTGCCGCTCTCCCCGATGAAAGCGAGCCCGTTTGTGCCGATAAGGCCATTCTCTCTGCCTTTTTAGGCATCAGCCCCTTAGTTGCCCGTGAAATTTCTTTTCGTGCTTTAGGGGAGGCAGATTATCAGGGCGCACTTTCCTACAGCCAGAAACTCGATATTGCCACAACGATGCAAACCCTCTTGGCACCTTTAAAAGACGGAGAGCCCACCCCCTGCTATCTGACCGATAGCCAGACCGATAAACTGATGGAATTTTCCGCTGTGCCCATCACCCAATACGGTGCAAGCGCAACCCTGCACAGCGAAGACTCTATGGGGATTTTAATCAGTCGTTTTTACAGGGAGCGGGATAAAAAAGAACAAATGACCCGCCGCAGTGCTAACCTTACCAAACTGGTATCTAACCACATTGAGCGTTGCGCCAAAAAACTGGCTCTGCAAGAAGCGGAACTTGCCGACACAGAGCGAAAAGAAGAATGGCGACAGTTTGGTGAACTGATTACCGCCAACCTCTATCAAATGGAAAAAGGCATGGAAAACATCCGTGTGCAAAACTATTTTGATGAATCTCTGCCTATGGTTACCATTCCCTTGGATAACACGCTGACCCCTGCCGCCAATGCGCAGAAATACTATAAAAAATACACCAAGGCAAAAACCGCCGCCGAAGAACTGGAAAAACAAATGAAGGCGGCACGTGAAGAACTTGCCTACCTTGAAAGTGTGGAAGAAGCCCTGGCTCGCGCCGAAAACACCGCTCTTCTTGCCCAGATTGGCGATGAACTGGCAGAGGAAGGCTACATCCGCCGCAACGGGAACCCCAAAAAGAAAAAAGATGCTCCCGCATCACCTATGGAACTGAAAACCCAAGATGGTTTTACCTTGCTGATCGGCAAAAATAATCGGCAGAATGATTATCTCACCTGCCGCCTTGCCCAAAACAAAGATTTGTGGTTCCACACAAAGAACATCCCCGGCTCTCACGGGGTCCTGCGGTATGAACAAAACCGTCCTTTTACGGATGAAGCCATTTTAGAAGCTGCCGCTTGCGTTGCCTATTTTTCCAAGGCAAAGGAATCGGCGCAAGTACCCGTGGATTATACGGAAATCAAAAACGTTAAAAAGCCCTCAGGGGCAAAACCCGGTTTTGTGATTTACACCACCAACCAAACGGTGTATGTCACCCCGAAAGAGCCAAAATAAAAGACCACTCGAACGGTGAGTGGTCTTTTTTTGTTTATTTTCGTTTATGTAGGTAAAGGATGGTGGCATAGGCCGCAAGCACAGCAAAAATACCGATTTTAACAAGCCCTGCACCATCGCCCAGCCAGCCTGCAAAAGTATTCATCGGGTCAATAACAGCAAGAACTGCGATGATGAACAAAATCAGATTTTCCTTGGATTCGTTATAGGAAGATTTCTGTGTAAACAGTGCTGTAAGATGTTTTTCAACCTCGCTGACTTGTTCTTCGATGAACAGATTTTTCTTCATCAGGCTGTAAAGTTCCATGGCCTGTTGCTGAGAGCTGACTTCTTTTAACAAAAGTTGGCTCTGAAAAGCAATATAACTATCGTGAATTTGGCTGATGTTCTTCTTTTGGGCGCCGCAAGCACTAATCAGACTTTCGTAATTACGCAGTGAGGCACGCTGAGCCAGCACCAAAGTAATCATTTCCACATATTCGGTTAAGAAGTTTCTGCGCAGAAAATCCAAATCACTGTTTGTGATGCTGATCATACTGTAATCGGTGATACCTGTGATGGTACCCCCTTCCACCCAGCGCTTGTAAATGGCATTATCGAGGCGTTCTGCCAGCATCTTGCGATGGCGACAACTGGTAGATGAGCCATCAACATAGAAAATGCGGTAAAGGGTTGCGGCAAGATTATCTCCGCCGCTATCGTTCATCATATCGCTTGCCTCATAGGTAAGCGCCTCGTTTTCATAACGGTAAGCCCCATTTTCCCAAGCGATGCATTCGTTGACAAAAGGCGCATTAACATAATAGGCCGCCACGAACATACGCTCATCCAAAACAGGCTCAATATAGTGGAATTTTTTCTTATCTTCCGCTTCCTTTTTGCCGGCTGTGGCACGGATTGTACCATTACTCAACAGGAACAAAATAGGTTCAATCAGGTGCAGTTCATCAGGACTTTCGGGGTATTCATTTAAAACGCCTTCGCACAGGGTACCGCCGGCATAACGGATGGAAACCCGATCGGGACACGTTCCGCAGTAACCCTCACGGTTACTGATAAAGGGGCGGTAAACGCATCTTGCCATATCATTAATCCGATTAAAATCGGCAACAGAATCAAGGTTTTGGTTTTCGGTTTCAAAGAGCAAAATGCCAATGCCGCTATCGTAAAGTTTTAAGCGGATGGCGTTGACAGAAAGGGAAATTGCCTCCCTGCCCTCTTTTTCCAGCACATATTCCGTTTCTGCGCCGGGCAAAGCATAGGCATAATTCCAAACCGCACTGCACGCGCTACCATCAGGCTCAATCATACGTCTGGCAGGGGCATTAAAATAACGGTACTGGTTATAAGCCGCCACAAAGCTTTCTTCTTCATCTACACAAGTCGCAATTTTATGCCAATCCTTCGGCAGATAACCTTCGAAATCCTCACGGGTTTTTTCCCCGCTCACATTCCAGAGAAAGGGAAATATAAAAGTATGATAACTGTAAGCTTTGCTCATTTGAGTTCCTCCCAATCTTCTTTCGAATACAAAAATTCCTTGCATCTAAAGCATTTTTTTCGAAAGGTCACATTATCCTGATAGAATTTATAGTTCTCTGCACCGCAATGGGGGCAAGTTACTTTTACATTCTCTCCCGATACGGTCGTTGCAGTTTTTCTTTCATAAATCGTGTTTGTTGTTTTTTTCAATCTGCCAAAACCCACATTGGTTTTGGAGCCAACGCCAAACAAACGAATCAAGCGTGAAAATAAATCAATTTTTTCTTCTGCAGTCAGCGTTCCATCAGACAGAATAAAACGAAATTCAAAACGTACACCGGGTAACACCTTCAGCAGTTTGTAAGCCGATGCGCTTTCGTGCTCTGCCACGTGGGGCGTCATCGCATCACTGCCCATAATGTGTCCTTTGATATCTCCATCATAAATCACCGCATCTAAAAAGATATCTCCGTCTTTAAAAATTTCTTTATTCAAAGCCGAAATATCGGTTACATCCGCCCGCCCCATCACTTGCAAAACCTCAGAAATCACTTGGGGCTGAGAAGAAAAGACGGTACGCAAAACCCCTTTAACTGTACTGCCCGGAATCACAGGCTGACCTGTTACATAGTCAAAGGTAAAACCGTTTTTCATATCATTATCCGCCAAATTACCGCCATGGGGATTGCCGCTACCTACCATCAAACCGGGATATATCGTTTCCAAAACCAAGGTGTGTGTGGCAATGGGCGAAGGGGTATAGTCCCGTTTGTGATCGAAGGTGCTGTTAAAAATCTGCTTGTTATAATTTGCAAGACTTTCTTCAAAGTCTTCTTGTTGCAGATGGCTGTAATAGGTTTTGTTGTAGAGTAAATGTAAATTAATCAATCACACCACCCCTTACACAAGTTCAAAATAATGCATAGCCAATTTAATGGCAATGGCCGCATTCATAACATTTTCTTTTACATCAGGGCTGTTATGATGGCACACATAGTCCATAATCTCATCTATTTTATCTTCGGGTTTCATCTCCCCCGTCACGCAGTAAAACACAGCACGCATCAGTTTCTGTCGGTCTGCAGCAGCATTACCCTGACTGGTAAAAAATGCAACGGCTGCCGGCAAACTGGTCATTGCCACATTTGCGCCAAAGGTGGAAATATCGCCACGCAACGCCACATTGATTGCCCCGTTTTGTACAAGACCCGTCATCAGCAGCGATTCCTTGGCGGTCTGAAGGAGGGCTGTTACTTTTTTCTTATTCATAAGATGCTCTCCTTATAGTTTCGTCAGTTTGGAAAAGCCATAACCAATGGAACTGTTGCCACCGAATTGAACAATAGGCGGCACATCCAGCATCTGCACATCATCAGGCGCCATAATCGCAAAAAACATCACGCTACCGTGAGGCACAAATTCTTCGAACCAAAGATTTTTGCTGATACCGTTTTGCAACAAATTTCGTGCCATAATGGGCAAATCATATCCGTCAAAAGAGGGGGCCAAAGCAAATTTTTCGCCGATGATGTCACGGAGTTTTGTCAGTTGTTCCAAAAGAACGCCACTGAGCATTCCCGTTTCTTCATCTTCCACGCGAATGCCCTCCACATTGGTCAAAAACGCCTTGCCCGCAAAATCGGGGGCCTCTATTGCATCAAATCCAAAGGGATTTTTTCCAAACACAGAAAGCATAGAGAGAAAATGATTCACCGATGCCACTGTTACAACAGGAACAGATGCCATTTCGCTGCTACCTGCAACGCGCATAGGGCGTGCAATCAGATAAGCATCAAAAAATTTGTGGGTGCCACCGTTAACGGTTTCTTTATCGCCACGGGAGCCGAAAATTTCGTTGGCAAGTGCTTCATCCTGCGCTGTTAGTACTTCGCGCAGTGCACCCTTAACACCGGATGCCCCAATCATAGGAAGCCCTGTTACAGGGTCTTTTTCCACTTCACTATCCACAATATTAAAGTTTTCATCACCGGAGCCCACGTGCAAATTGGTGATACATTCAAGTTTATAAAATGAAATGTTCATATTGTGCCTCCCTTATCTGGTTACAAACCGGTTGTACCCAATGGCCTCTGTGTTTTCATTTCGCGCACATGCTAAAAAGTCTTCTTTGTTTTCGGGAATGAAAACACTGCCGGCACGAATCAGTTTATATAATGTGTTGCTCTTATAAACCCGCTTATTGTCTCGTGAGAAAATGCGGTATGTCTTAATTTTCGTTACAGAAAACAGACTTTTTTCATAAATAGAACGGTCTGCAAACATATCACCCAGCGCATAAACAACGTTCTCGCAAAGCCAAGGGCGAAGGCGTTCTTCCAGATTGTTTTCCTCTTCTTTAAAGGTAACAGAAAAGGCCGACTTGTTCTGCCCCAAAAACAAAATATCGTCTTTGGGCAAAAGGTCCTCGGCTAAGGTTACATAAACACCAAAGGAAAATCCATCGCAAAGGCTCTTTTTCTCCTGTTTGTATAACCCGTGCGTTTCCCGATTGATACCGTTTTGCACAACAGCGGTAAACAGGTCCTGATTCGAAATAATTGACCCGTCAGATAGGGCCATATAACTGTCAGAGATGCCTTTTTTGGATTCATAATCGGCAGCGAACAGGCGTTTTCCCGCAAGGGTTTCCGTTTCTCTGTATTTAGCAAAAGGTTTATAGATGGGCTCGCCATTTTGATGGTCAAAAGGCGTTACCACATAGTTCCCCTTGGGGCCATATAAAAACACGGGGGAAATGGATTCAATTTGACCGAACGTGCATTTTTCGTTGGGCGAAAATCCTTGTGCACCAACCGCACGGGCATTTTGCGCCTGCTCTTCCCTGCTATAATTCCAATCGGTTTTTTTAACAGGTAAAAGCAGATAACGAAGGGCACCCAGCACAGTAGATTGAGAAGGCACAGCCTCCCCTTTTGCAAAATAGTAGCCTCTTGTTTCTTTATCCGTTTTGGAATCTGCGTAAGAAAAACTTTTCTCGTGGCCGAAAAAGTAAGGCTCTAAAGGACGCATTAACATCAAATATGTTTTCATTCTGCTCCGCCTCCTTTTTCAAAGAAAAATCGCAACATGCGCAGAATATAACAAAGAGTTTCTGTGGGGTTATGCTCTTTGATGCCTCTGTCATCCAGAGAGCAAATACTTTTTGCATCCTCTCTGAGTTTGTTTAAAAGAGCGGGCAATTTCTCGTGCAAAAAGATGTTTTTATCCTGATTTTGCCCATCAAAGAAGTTATGGAACAAATTCACAACTTCCGTTTCTGTCTCTGCCTTGTTAAAGCAATCCTCTAACATGGCAATGGTAAACATAGCCGATAAAAACACCCTGTCTTTACTTTCCTTTGCATCTTCAGCACCACGGATAAAAGACAAAAGTTCTAAAATGTCAGATAGTTTTTCATTGGGAATCAAAAGCCCCTCCGACTGACCGGAATTTTTATGAAGTGTCACCGCCAGACTGTTTTTCGCACCGGATTTAACAACGCCAAAAAGCAGTTGTGCCGATTGTTCCAGCGCTTCGTAAAGGGGTGAACTGTAATAATCCATCACAATGCCGTAGGAAAGAGATGTCTCCACGGGATACACAGAAAAATGATCCTCAAAAATCTCATTGGCCTCGCAAACAAAGTGAAAAGGCGTTTGCCCGTTTTCGTTTTCACAGGGCAGAATTGCCAGCAAATCGTCACCGCCTGCATAGATGGTAACGCCGCCGAATTTCTTGACTTTGCCTGCAATGGCACTACAGTAAGACAAACAGCGTTTTGAAAACAGATGCATCTCTTCTTCTGTCTTTAAAGAAGCATTAATTCCGTGCATATTATCACCATCGGCACGGACAATGGCAAAATATTTAAACTTTTTATAATCGTTGCCGCAATTAACAATATCAAACAGGGATACGATGGTGTTATCCTTGTTCCGCAACTGGAAGTTCTCAATATTTTTTAAAACAGGGATGGCTTTAAGTTCACTGTTTCTGCTTTGCTTATCCCCTGAAAACAGTTTGAGAATGGGATTTTTCTCCTCCTGTGCCACAAAAGGCGTTGCCAGTTCAAAGGAATCCAAAATCGGCTGACCTTCCAACAGAGGATTCTCCGCATAAAAGGCCGCCGCTTCAATCATAATATAGTCTTTTAAGTAGTCATAATCAAGGTTAAAGCCCTCGCAAATAGCTTGTAATGCCTTATTTTTAACAGGGGCAAGGCGCGAAAGGTCGTAGCCCTCTGCCGCAAAAATAATGCGGTCATAAAAAAGACCGATGCCATCATTTTGATGAATTAGGGATTCCTCTTTGTGGTAATAGGGCGTAATAATATCATCCTGTGAAACACCATCATCACAAAGGGCCATACAAAGATTTTTAGAAAGAAAAGAAAACAGATAACTTGCCGCCCACAAAGAAAGAGGTGTGGTGGCATAGCTCATCATATCACCGATGGGGCCAATGGTGATGCCGATATATCGTTTCATTCGCCGCTGCCCCCTTCCAGTTTCACAATCTCTTTTCCAATGCCATAAGACACTCTGCGACCGCTTGCACCTGGCTGCATACCATCTACATTATAGCGGGTAACAAACCAATCTAAAAAGTCATCAATATCAAAAGAATCGGGCACGGAAAGTTCGATAGATGCGCCTGTTTTTGTGTTTGTGAAGGTGAAAACCTGACCAAAGATAATGGGATTGATGCGGCCGGCAACCATATAGATAACACCATCAACGATTTTAAAGAAAATCGGAGAAGAAAGACGCTCAATGGTTTCGTTTTCGATTTTAACGGAAACATCTTCCCCGCGGATGGGGCGCCAACATTCCACACCAAAGCGGTTTGTGCCCCACTCAAATCCGGACAGATAAGCAATATGTTCCCCAACGCCAAGAAGCGGACGCAGGGCAAAATAAGGCTGGGTTTCCCCGGGTTTATAAAAATCTTCCTTGCCGGGATTACGCACGGGGCCATTTTCATCCCAAGGCGAAATTTTTGCCGCCTTCATAGCGGCTTTTTCATTACTGATACCCATCACTTCGTGGGCATAGGTAAACAAATAGGAATGATGATAATCCCTGATGTTATGTCCTGATTTCATCACGCCATAAAGTTTTGCAATATCATCAAAAGGCTCGTTCTGTTTTTCCGCTGTGTAACCCGAAATGGCATAACAGGCTTTCGCGCCCATGTGGCTGCAGAGAGCCTTTTTTATATCCTGCGGGGCGTTTTCCTTGCCCTCAACCGTAAAACTGCCAAAACCCTTAGAGGTCATTCTGCCAAAGTTATGGCAAAGGAAAAATTCGCCGATGTATCGGTCGATGGCCTCCATCAGCTCAGGAATCAAACAAATGATTTCCACGCCTGCATCGCAAAATACCATACGGGTTTTCTTTGCTACATCCACCGTTAATTCCGAATAGAAAATTTTAGGCGGGAAATCAATCCGTCTGCCCCCTTTGGCAAAGATACGCATTTTATACATAAAAGCGGGTTTTTTTTTGCTGCCGATAAACCAGTCGCTTACATTGGGCACATCAGCAAGTTTAGCAAGCAAAAAACGGTCAAATTTGGATTTGACTTCCGTGGCGCGCAAAGTAGAGCCCCACTGTTCATGTTGAAAATGAATCATGGGGGACTGGGCTTTGAGCCGATATTTTCTTTTGAAACTGTACTTGGTTTCCATCTTCGGCCGTCTCCTTGCAAAAAGGATTTAAAATCTCTTGTATAGGTATGGAACGCCTCATTTAAGAAAGAAAAACTCAAATGAAAAATGTGGCAATCTCCGTTGGGTATGGAAAGTTCCTTTCGGAGAAACAAAAATTGAAAACAATTTGTTTCAATCTCCGCAGGGTATGGAAATAACCTATGATTTCAGTATATCAAATAGAGCCTTGTCTGTCAAGGAATTACCACCTTTTGCGCCCTTTT
Source organism: Clostridia bacterium (assembly GCA_045652815.1). Lineage (GTDB taxonomy): Bacteria > Bacillota > Clostridia > UBA1381 > UBA9506 > UMGS755. Next base: position 14,841 of record JAZOLH010000006.1, on the reverse strand, counting down.
TCCCTTGTTTGACAAAACTATCTTTTTTTGATAGAATAGAGCCATAGAAACTGATAAAAAGGAGGCCCATAATGGAACTTTTGCTATCCCTTTCCAAAGAGCGCATCTCGCTCCCCATTGCAACATCTCACACCATTCAGGGTCTCTTTTATAAAGCCCTGTCTGCTAACCCCGCTTTTGCAACCGATTTGCACGAATCGGGAAAATCGGCAAGCGGCAGAACCTTTAAATTGTTTACCTTTTCTGAGCCTATGGGGCGCTACGAGGTAGATGGAAAAACCATCACCTATCTATCCTCCGTTAAACTTTGTTTCCGCGCCGCCGACCCTTATGTGATTCAACTTTTATTCACTTATTTTTCAGAGCATAAAACGGTGATGCTGGGCGATAACGAGGTGACTGTCTCGGAGGTTTCCCTGCTGGACAACGGGATTTTTGAAGAATCCGCCCACATCCGCACCCTTTCTCCCATCACAGTTTATCAAACGGAAGAAAACGGGCACACCACCTATTTTACCCCCGATGACGTGCGCTTTTATCGGGCCATTGAGAAAAATGCCAAGCGAAAATGGCAAAGTCAGTTTGGGGAAGAAGAACCTTTTTCCTTTCACATTGCCCCTTGCGAAGATGCCCGTTTCATCAAACGTGCCACTCGTTTTAAAGAAACCTTTATCACCGCCTGGCACGGTGAGTTTATCATAAAAGGTCACCCCAGAGTGCTGAATTTTCTCTATCAAACGGGACTCGGCGCTAAAAACTCCGAAGGTTTCGGTATGTTTTCTGTCAAATAAAAAACCACCCGCAATATCGGGTGGTTTTTTTTATTTATTCTTCCATCAGTTTCTTCTTAATGGCAGTGCTCATATCTTCTTTTTTGTCACCCAAAAGGTCGCGACTGAACATCTGAATGGTGGCAACCAGCGGCACGCCCAAAAGCATACCCCAGAAGCCGAACAATCCGCCAAATACAACGATGGCAAAGATAATCCAGAAAGGTGAAACGCCAACAGAATCGCCTAAAATCCAGGGACCCAGCAAATTACCATCGAACTGTTGCAGAGCCAAAATAAAGAGCGCGGTCCAAAGAGCCAGATAACCGTCGCCTACCAAAAGGGAAATCAAAATCGGCGGCACCGCACCAATGAACGGACCAAAGTAAGGAATCATATTAAAGATGGCAGTTACCACAGCCATAATCGGCGCATAGGGAACATCTAAAAACATAAAACCAACAAAGGCCAGAATACCGATAATCAAAGAGTCGATGGCTTTACCAAAGAAGAATTTGTAAAAAATGGTGCTGATGCGATGTCCGTAATCCCCTGCTTTGTCTAGTTTTTCTTCAGTAAAGAACAAACCGAAAAAGCGTCTTGCGGTTTTAAAGAGTGCATCACGCTCCAAAAGAGCATACACGCAAATCACAAGACCAAGGAGCACCGATGTTGCCGCACTGGTCACACCTTCTACATAACCCCAAAGGTCGGCTTTAAAGAAGTTTGCGGCAAAGCCCTGCACGTCAAATTCTTCTAACAAAGTATTCAGGTTGAAATTGGACATCAGCCCACCCTCGCGGGTTAAATCCGCAAAGAAGTTCTGCAGTTCCGTTACAAAACCGGGCACTCTTTTAATCAAATCTGCCGCACCTTGTGACAACCACGGAATGATGAAGCCGATGGCAACGCCCAAAACTGCTAAAAAGATGATATAAACGCTCATAATGGCAATGGTTTTCTTGCGTTTTACAATAAAACCTTTTTTCGCCTGTGCCAGTTTATTTTCCAGCGATACGGTGGCGGGATAAAGGAAAAACGCCAAGCCGATACCGATGATAAAGGGCGTTAACAGGGAAAGTATTGTGCCGATAGCCGCAAAAATCTGGGGCAGACTGTCAAAGGTTTTGTAAAACACGATGAGCGCCACGCCAACCACAAACAAGGGCAGAAATTTTTTCCAACTTGCTTTATTCTTTTCCACATCCATCCTCCTTACTGTTCGCAGAAGCGATTCACGGCATAATCGTGTGCCGCATTTTCAAAGGTATCACAAAGCGGGGTGAGTGCTACCGCTTCTTTATATTTTTGCATCAGTGCTCGGGCGAGAATTTCATCTGCCAAGCGGGGATTTTTGGGAAGCAGAGGTCCGTGGAGATAGGTGCCCAGCACATTTTTATAAAGAACACCTTCCTTGCCATCTTCCCCGTTATTACCCTTACCCGCCACCACGCGACCAAAGGGTTCATAATGTCCGATATCCATCCGTCCCGAGTGATTTTCAAAACCAACAAAGGTTTCTCCTTCGCCCGTGATGTCGCTTTCCAACACAACATTACCAATCAAACGACCTTCTCCGGCGGAAACACAAATGTCTAAAACGCCAAGACCCTTTAGGATGTCTCCGTCGGCCTCAAAGGTCTTACCCAGCATTTCAAAGCCGCCGCAAGTGGCAAGCAAAACACCGCCCGCCTCTACATAGGCCAAAAGTTCATCCTTATGAGGCAGGAGTTTTTCGCATACTTGCTTCTGTGCGTGATGGTCGCCACCGCCCAGATACAAAATATCAATGCCCTCAAAAGAAATGGCATCATCTTTTCCAAACGTTTTGATGCAAACATCCATATCCCGCCATAAAAGACGGTTTTTCAGCGTCAAAATATTTCCCTGATCGCCATACACATTCAGCATATCGGGAAACAAATGACCAATGGTAATCAGTTTACGCTCCATGGTTTTTCTTTCCCTCCATTTCTTTTAGAATGCTTTGCATGGGGAACACCGCCGTGTAGTTTGCAAGGGCATAGCAAACGGGTGCATCGCCCTCTACGGCCCTTGCCACCGCATCACGAAGCGGGGTGACTTTCTCAATTGTATCTTCAGAAAAGCCCGCATATTTAAGGCGAAGCGCCAGTTCATCAGCACGCAGACCCGACACCAAAAGGCGACGGATCCCTGCAGAACACAGGCGTTCAAAATCCACATCCCAGAGCCAAGTGATATCGCATCCGTCGGATTCGTTATCATTCACAGCAAGGAGCAAATCCTTTTCTCTTTCATCCTGCAAAACCGTGGCAATGGCCTGATTAAAACCTGCCGGATTCTTCGCCATATTCAAAATCACAGGACGAGAGAGCATAAAACTTTCCATTCGACCCACCTGGGGATGATAGGCATCTAAAATACTCTGATAATTCGGCACATCACCCATAGAAAGTGCCGCCGCACTGTAAGATAAGGCGATGTTATACACATTATAAAATCCCCGATAGGGAACGGAGAATACATCTTCTTTGCCATCATAGGATAAGGTGAAACCTATGCCATCGGAAAGGGACACCTTGCGAACAGAAAAATCTGCCTCACGCTTTTTATATCCGCAGGCATCACAATGCCACTTGCCCAACTGACTGTAATGATGAAAATCGTAGGTTAACTTTTCGCCACAGAACACACAGAAAGGCGTTTCCGTTGGTGCGGATTTTGCCACGCCCGCATCTTCTTCCACGCTGACAAAATAGGCCTTGCGCTCGGTTTTTTCGCCAAACTGAGCAACCAGCGGATCATCTCCGTTTAACAGCAGTTTCGTATCGGGAGAAAGGCTCAGCGCGCGACGGAGAAAATCAACAGTGAGTTCAATGGTGCCATAGCGATCAAGTTGGTCACGGAACAGATTGGTGACAACCATCAAATCGGGCTTAATGTGTTTAAACACGTGCACGGTGGAGGCCTCATCAACTTCCAGGCATGCAAAATCAGCATTTAATTTGCCAAAGAGATTGGCCTTTTCGGCAAAAGAGCAACAAACGCCCCAAATCATATTGGCACCCACATCGTTACAAACAACGCTATATCCCGCGCCACGAATGAAAGACGCCAGCAAATTGTTGGTGGTGGTTTTACCGTTGGTACCGCACACAACAATAATATCCTTCTTCACCTGACGGGATAAGAGTTTTAACAAATCGGGGCAAATTTTAAAAGCAATCTGTCCGGGCATGGATGTGCCTTTTTTACCAAGCAGGCGGCTGGCAACAATGGCCAGTTTGCAAGCCCAAACAGCTAAAATCAAGCGCAGTTTCATGGATACTCTCCTTTGAAAACAAAAAAATAAACTTCCCTAATTTTATTATACACCTTTTTACGATTAAATCAATATTTTTTGCAAAATTCTTGGCCCAACTTTCTCCACTTTTTTCACCATTTTCTGCCTGTGGCATAGAATGTAGTGTACCGCGAAAACCCCCCGCAAAGATTTCGCGGGAATAATAAAAGGAGGTAGAGGTATGGGCTGCAATAACAACAATTTATTTGGTGGTTTCGGTAACAACAGCTGTCTGTGGATCATCTTGATTATCATCCTGATTTCCTGCTGCTGCAACGACTGATTCCCTCGCAAAAGGCCGTGACCCATGTCACGGCCTCTTTTTTTGTTCTAATTGCAAAACAAGGCTCATATACATAAGCCGAGGTGACAAAAGATGGACAAATCCAAATCTGCTTTATTATCAGGTCTGCCTGCATCATATCAGACCTTGTTATCCCATATTTCCTTCGACGGTTTAGAAGAAATCCGTTTTCGCATTGGTCGCCCCATTATGCTCTATCGGGGTGAACATCTATCCTTTTTAGGTACAGACGGGCAAGAAACCAAAATAACAGAAGATGCCAAAATCTGCGGGCGTGCAGAAATGGGCGCTCTTGCTTCCTGCCTGTGCGAGCACTCTGTCTATGCCCACCAAAACGACATTAAAGAGGGTTTCATCACCCTAAAAGGTGGTCACAGAGCAGGGCTTGCCGGTCGGGCTGTGATAAAAAACAGTTCACTTGCGGGGCTTTCTCACATCTCGGGCATCAATTTGCGTATCGCCCGCGCCTACAAAGGCTGTGCCGAGCCGCTCCTTTCTTCTGTTTGCAAAAACGGACAAGTTAAAAACACCTTGCTTATCGGTCCGCCCGCCTGTGGCAAAACCACGGTGTTGCGGGATTTGTGCAGAATTGTATCTGCCCGTTTTAAAGTGAGCCTTGTGGACGAGCGTTCGGAAATTGCCGCCTCTTTTGAGGGGATTCCCGCCTTTGATGTGGGTCCGCAAACCGATGTGCTAGACCGCGTTCCCAAATCAGAGGGAATGCAAATGGCGGTCCGCAGTTTGTCGCCGCACATTTTAATGACTGATGAACTGGGCAAACCAGCGGATTTTGAGGCCCTGCGCCTTGCCTCTTGTGCAGGTTGCCGCTATATTGCCAGTATGCACGGCGACAGTTTAGAAACCCTTGCAAAACGCCACGAGGGTCTTTTAGAACTGTTTGATGTGGCGGTTTTAATGGGCAGGCGGCAAAACCGCCCTGCCATTTTACACGCAAAGGAGCTGGATCATTATGCTTAAACTTTGGGGTGCCGCCTTTGTTATCTTTTCCTGCGGCATCTGTTCTTTGCTGATCATCTCACGCCGCAAAACCACCCGCCTTGCTCTCTTGCAACTATCCTGTTTTCTCTCAGAACTTGCCCGTTCCATCGGGTATAATTTAGAGCCGCTCCCCGTCTTTTTTGCTCGGAAAGAAAAGGATACGCCGCTGCCCTTGGGAAGCTTTGTAAAAACCATTGCGGCAAATCTTAACTCGGGACAAGCCCTGCCTACCATTTGGCAAAATGCGCTTTTATCTTTCGCCAAGGAAAGTCACCTGCCCGATTCTGCGGTGCGGATTGTGTCTGCCCTTTCTGATGTGGGTCAAACGGATTTTGAGAGCGAGAAAAAACGCTTGGAATCTGCGGCTTTTGACCTAAAGCAACTGGCGGCGGAACTGGAAAAAGAATCTGCCCCTTTTGAAAAAACCTGCAAAACGCTGGGGCTTTTGTTGGGGGTTTTGATTGTGATTATTTTAGTGTAGAAAAGGAGAAAAAATATGGGCGTTGAACTCATTTTTAAAATCGCCGCTATCGGCATTGTTGTCAGCGTTTTAAATCAGGTTCTCATTCGTTCCGGTCGTGAAGAACAAGCCACCATGACAACCCTTGCCGGACTCATTGTTGTTCTCCTTATGATGATTCAGGAAATCAGTTACCTGTTCCAAACCATTAAAACCATTTTTAATTTGTGATATGGATATGTTTAAAATATTGGGCATCGGCATCGCCGGCGCTTTTTCTGCCCTGATTGTTAAAGAACATAAACCCGCCTTGGCCCTTTGCATCGGTTGCGCCACCGCGGTGACGATTTTCCTTGCTCTGCTTGCTCAGATTGGCTATGTGATTGACCTTGTTTCCATGCTCTCATCCCGCCTCGATGTTGATACGGAATATATAGGCATCATCCTCCGCATTATCGGCATTGCTTATCTTGCCCGCTTTGGCAGTGCACTCTGTCAGGATGCGGGTCAGCAGGCGATTTCGCAGAAAATTGAACTGGCGGGCAAGGTGATGATTGTGGTAACAAGCATTCCCATTCTCACCGCAGTTTTAAACCTGCTCATCGGGATTTTGCCCGCATAGAAAGGAACACAGATGAAAAAAATCCTGCTCGTTCTAATCCTTTTTCTTCTCGCTTTGCCCCGCCCCGTCTCTGCCGAAGAAAACCCCTTGGTTCAGGAATTGCTTCAGGAAACCCTAACAGAAGCGGGAGACCTTTCCTCAGAGAATTTCAACTTTTCAGAAACCGCAGAAAAGGTGGCAAGCGGCAAACTCTCTCTTTCCTTTGAATCCATTCTCTCATCTTTGTCAAAGTTGTTTTTAGGCGAAGTAAAGGATAATATAGCACTACTGGTTAAACTGTTGGCTTTATCCGTTTTGGCGGGCATCCTGTGCCATTTGGCACCGGAGGATGCAGGCGGCATCTCCGCTTTGAGTTTTTTGGCCTGCTTTCTTGGGATTGCAGGGCTTTCTGCCTCGCTGATTGCGAATCTTACGCAAACTGCCACCGAAACCATTGATAAAATGCTCCTTTTTATATCTTCCTTAATGCCTGTGATGAGCAGTCTTGTCATCTCGGCAAATGTTGTGCAGGCGGGATTTTTCCCGGGGCTCTTTGCGGCTATGCAGGGGTTTTCCTTTCTGTGCCGCAATCTGTTTTTGCCTATGATTTTAGTACTCACTTCTCTAACCGTTATCAGCAGCCTTTCGGGGCGGTTTCATATTGCGCGGCTCATTGATGCGCTCACAAAGTGCATTAAATGGGGGCTCGGATTATCCCTGACTGTATTTGTGGGCATTTTGGGGCTTCACACTTTCACCGCAAAAAGTGCCGCCACCATTGCAGGCAAAACGGTGAAATACGCCCTTTGCAACTTCATCCCCTTGGTGGGCGGTGTGCTCTCAGATTCTGCCGAGGCGGTACTGGCGGGAATGAGCGTCATCCGTGGTGCTGTGGGTATCACAGGCGTGCTGGCACTTCTCTCTTTTTGCGCCGCACCCCTGCTCGAAGTTCTTGCCACTTCTTTTTTATACCGCTTTGCCGCAGGTGCCATTGAGCCTGCCACCGATAAGCGCATTGTCACATTTTTATCGGCCCTCGCTGAAAGCATCACCCTGATTTTTTCCATTTTGCTGATGGTGACGGTGATGTTCATTTTGAGTTTATCCCTGCTCTGCACTTTGGCTTTTTAACACAAAGGAGAATGCTATGACTTTCATCCGCAACTATGCTGTTTCCATCATTTTGGTCTCTGTTTTATCCCTGTTGTTTGAAAGCATCGTGCCAAAAGGCAAAGACCAAAAATATATCAGCACAGCCATCGGGCTTTTGATGATGCTGGTTATCTTAAACCCCTTAACGAAACTCCCCCATTATGCCGAAACCTTTGCCCTGCCCCGCCAGACCATTGATGATAGTGCCCTATCATCCCAAAATGCAAAACCTTTGGTGGCAAGGCAATTTGAACGGAAACTGGCCCTTACCATCTGCGAAGATGTGTATCAGACTTTCGGGCAGACTGTGAGCCTCAGAGTTTATTGCGATGTAAACGACGGGGGGCAAATCACCTCAGTCACATCAGTACACCTGACGCCTTTTTCGGCAGAGATTGCCACCTACATCGCCCAAAAATACGGTTTTTCGGAGGATATCATTGTGCCATGAACTTTAATTTTCAAAAACTTTTGTCCGATAAGAAGAATACAAAATGGCTTGTCATCATATTGATGATAGGGATAGGCCTTATGCTGCTGCCCGATATGTTTGCCGGAAAACCCAAAGAGCAAATAAAGATGGCGGCAACACTGGTTGACAGAGCCGCCTACGAAAAGGAACTGGAACACCGCCTGTCCGATATTTTATCCACCTTAGGCGGCATTTCAGAGGTGAGCGTTATGGTCACATTGGAAGATGGCGGCGAAACCTATTATGCCCGCAACGAGAGCACAGACGAAAAAGCCGCAGAAGATGGCGGACGGGCTGAGCGCACACAAGCCGCCGATGGCTCTCTTGCCTTAAAAAGCGAATCAGGTGGCGGTCAGTCCCCCGTTTTGCTCAAGCAGAGTATGCCTCGGGTGCTCGGTGTTTTAGTCACCGCCCGAGGCGTGGGAAACCCCACCATCCGCGGGCAGATTGTCAGTGCTGTGCAGGCTGTGTTAAATGTACCCGTCCATCGCGTGGCGGTACTGGAAAAAGCATAATTTCAGGAGGAAAACAATGAAAATTTTACAGTTTTTGAAAAAATGCAAACCATCCGATAAAAAGTGTAGAAAAAATCGTATGGTGGTGCTCCACCGCCGCCAAATTACCGCTGTGTGCCTGATGCTTTTGATTGGCGTGGCAGGATATTTAAACTGGAATTTCGAGCAAGGCGGCGTTGACCCCGAGGTGACTGCGGTGTATGAGCAGGTATCTGCCAAAATCGGCGAAGCGCAAATGGTCAGCGGTGATGTTTTGGATGAAGAGCCCGCCGAAACCGTAGATGCCGCGCCCCAAACAAACGACTATTTTTCTCAGGCAAAACTGGAACGCGACATTAAACGGAGCGAATCTCTTGATATGCTCACCCGCATTTTAAACGCCCAGAATACCGATAAAACCGCCCGCAAGGAAGCAGAAGAAGAAATCGCACGCCTGTCTTCTTACACGGAAAACGAAGTGATGATTGAAAACTTAATCCGTGCCAAGGGCTTCTCAGAAACCTTGGTATTTATGGGCGAAAACTTAATCAGCATCGCTGTGAAATCAGAGGGGCTCAACGAGATTGATGCGGCGGTTCTGCGAGATGCCGCCATCAGCGTAACAGGCGCACCTGCCGAGAACATTAAAATCGTGGAAATTAAATAAAAAAAGACTGTGGTAAAACCACAGTCTTTTTTTGACCAATTAAGGCTTCCCCTTGAGGGGAAGCTGTCGAGCGTCGCGAGACTGATGAGGTGTCACTTTGAAAAACTTTGGATTATTCACCTCATCCACCGCAAGCGGTCCCCCGTCTCCCTGCGGGTCGGGCACGGCTCGGCTCTGACAGTCCACCGGACTGTCATTCACTCCCTCGCCGCCGCTTCGCTACCCTCAAGGGGAAGACTTTTATACCAATGTAATCCCCTCGGGCACGGAAATGTTTGTGATAACCTCTCCGTTTTCCCACTTTGCTTCAACGGAAACGATGCCAAAGGGCGTGGGATAGGTGCCCTTTGCCCAATCTAAATCGGCAAGGTCAGGATGGATGGAAAGTGTTTTGCAACCTGCCTCCAAAACCTCAATACCCAGCACGGTTTCTGCCAAAAACGCTGTGGGGGTTGAGCCCCAGCCGTGACAGAGGGAGTTGCCTAAACCATTGTAGCAAAACTCACCGTTATCACCGTGGATGTCATAATCCCCTTCTTCTAAAAAGGTGTCAATCCGCGCGCCCTCTTTCGCCCATTCTAACTTGAAAAACTCCCAAAAAGATGTGGCGCCAACCGAGAGCATCGCCCCATAAAACTGGCGGAGCATAGATAGCGCTGTTTTTACATCCACCGTTCTCGCCACGGTTTTTAAAATATTGTAGCCTGCCGAGGTGGACATACCATCGCCACCGCCACGAGTCAGCACTTTGGCTGTTTCTTCAGCCGAAAGATGCCCTGCATCAAACATAGTCGCCACCAAGGTTTTAATACCGTGATGGTGGTTTTTATTCTCTTTTAACAGTTCCGCTTTTGAAAGAACAAATGCTTCCGTTTCCCTCTCCCCAATGGCGCGGCAAAGACCTGCCGCCGCACGAAGCGTTCTCACAAAGTAGGAAACAAGCCCTGCCAAAGTGGCTTCATCGTTACCTTCCGTCGTCCAGTCAAAAAAGAAAATATCGGGGAAACTTTGCTTGGAAAGATAGGGCGGCTCCTCTGCCATCAGGGCACAGAGTTTTTCAATTAAATCCAGCCAATAGTCTTTCGTATCTTCCACCAAAGCCGTATCGCCGCTATAAAAATACCATTCATAAAGAGCCAAAATATAACTCATACCCTCGGCGGTCATAAAGTTCCAGTAACTTTTTGCCCCTGCTTTTGCAATATAGCGCAAGGTGTCCCCTGCGATGGGGTGATTGCCGAATACGGTCCGCACGCATTTTTGGTCTGCCGCCGCATCACCTGCCCAGATTAAGCGGTCACGCTTAACGCCATCCCACAAATATTTTTGCATATTCAGGTGCCCTGTGTGTGCCGCAGTTTCGTAGATGTCGTTAAGGAGCGGGTCGCTACAAGAAAAACTGCCGAGGCGGGCATCATCACGATAGGTAAACATGGCGTGAACAGACACAAGTTCCATCTTGGTGCCGGGGGTGAGCAGTTCAAGGTACACAAAGCGGAAAGCGGTTGTGCCCCATTCTGCTGTGGAGAGCATAAAAGCAGGCACCACAAAATCACGGGTTACGTGGTCGTTGGCGGCGTGCTTTTCGCCGATTTCGTGCATGGCTTCTGACACAGATTCACCAAAGCGGATGCGAACCTGAAAAGTTTCGTTCCACTTGCCCACATTGGTGACAAAGCGGACACCACCCGTGAGTTCTGCGCCAAAGTCTAACAAAATCGCACCTTTTTCTCCATTTTCCGTGGAGATGGTTGCCACTTTGTGTGCACCCTGAAAGGCCTGATTTTCACGATTCGTAAGCAGGCATTCCGTATCCGTTGCGCCGCTGGACCAAACAATGCGTTTGGGCATCACATAGTCTTTTCGCAAAGGACAAGTGTCGCAAATTTCAATTTTAGAAAAACTCATTGTGTTCACCTACGTTTCTCAGAGAGTGAAAAGGCCGTGGCTTGCGCCACAGCCCTTTAAAATCATTTATCTTACAATTTCGATTTCTGCAGGTGCATCAATTTCAGTTACGATTTCATCGCCAACGCGCTTAGCGGAAACACTGATGGGACCAAAGGGTGTTGCATAAGTACCTTTTGCCCATTCGAGGTCGCCCAGATCGGGTTTCACTGCCATCTTTTTGCAACCGGGTTCTAAGATTTTGATACCCAATACAACTTCATCTAAGAACGCAACCGGGTTAGAACCCCAAACATGGCAAAGGGAGTTTCTATGACCGGTGTAGCAGAATTCACCGTTATCACCGTGAATATCATATTCGCCATCTTCCAGTTTGCGTTCGATGGTAGCACCTTCTTTATACCATTCAATTTTGTAGAATTCCCAGAAGGTGGTGGCACCCATTTTCAGCATAGTACCATAATATTCACGCAGAACGCTAAGTGCAAATTCCATGCCTGCGGTTTCTGCCATAGCACGCATAATCATATAGCCGTTACAAGCCGCCATACTGGTTGTGCCGCCCTTAGTCAGAGCTTTTGCCGCTTCTTCTTTATCCATATGACCGCAAAGGTACATTTCGGTTACCAGTGTTTTGATATCGTGGTGATGATGGGGATTTTCGGTCAGTTTGCTTGCTTTCTTTTCGCAGAGTGCTGCAAGGTCTGTAAGACCTGCCACGTCACACAAACGTTTACCGGCAGACAGGGCACGATACAGGCAAGTGTACATACCGGCGAGGGTTGCTTCATCATTACCTTCAGTTGTCCAATCCCAGAAGAAGATATCGGGGAAGCCTTCCTTAGTCAAATACGGGGCTTCGTCGTTAACCAGTTTAGCCAGTTGCTCTAAGAGAACAGACCAATACGGAGCCAGTTCTTTCACCAAATCAGCATCCGCTGTGTAGAGATACCATTCATCTAAAGTCATCATATAGCAACAGCCGTCACCGGACATATAGTTCCAATAACTGGGCAGTTTGCCTTCTCTTGCCTGGAAACGCAGGGTCGCATCGATGGATTCGTTACGACCAAAGATCGCACGGATGGCTTTCATACCGTGAGATAAGTCACCGGACCAGATCAGGCGGTCACGCTTTGCCCCGTCCCACACATAGTTCTGCATACAAAGATGGGCTGTGTGTGCCGCTGTTTTATAGATGTCGTTCACCTTTTCATCACTACAGGAAAAACTGCCAAGATAGGGAACATCACGATATGTAAAGACCGCGTGGAAGGATACAATTTCGCGTAATGCTTCCGGCGTTACGAGTTCAACATAAACAAAACGAAAGGCCGAAGCACCAACTTCAACAGTGGAAAGGACAGAGTTGCTGACTGCAACAAAATCTCGGGGCGCATGGCTGTTGTCGGAGTGTTTAGCGCCCAATGGCATCATGGCTTCCATAACCGATTCGCCGAAACTAATGCGAAAATCATCATTTCTCTCCCAGTCGCCTGTGTTGGTGACAAAACGAACACCGCCGGTGAGCTCTGCACCAAAATCTAAAATAAAAGCGGCTTTTTTACCATCTTTTGTGGACATGGTCACAAAACTGTCAGCACCCTGATAGGCCTGATCCTGTTCATTGACCAAAAGGCATTCCGTGTTGGTTGCACCCTCGGATGCCCAAACAACCTTTGCAGGCAGCACATAGTCTCTGCGCAAAGGTGATGTACCGATTACTTTAAAATCATCAATGATCATAAGAGAACGCTCCTTATTTCATCCGCTTTTGCGAAAATTTAACTTATTTACCTTCTAAAAAGTAGGTGGCTTCCATATCTGCCATATGCAGAGCAAAAGCCAAGGGATACATTTCAAATGCCTTGCCCACGTTGCGCTCATCCCCATCGGAAAAGCCCATATGATAACGGATGGCAAAGGCCTCCTCGCGAGTCAGGCGCATAAAGCCCGTGATGATATACACGGATTTTTCACCGTGACCATAGGGCAGGTTATCATCAAATTCATAGTAAGGCACCTGTTTCCACTGTCCGTCTTTATCCTTTACGTTGCGGGTGCTTTCGTGATAGCAGTTCACTTTGCAAAGGTCGTGCAGCAGTGCCACAATGGCGATAGATTCGTCAGGCACCTCTAAGCCATAAAGTTCCTGCACGCGCGGGCGCGCAAGGTAATCTTTTAAACAATCATACACATTGAGTGAATGTTCCACCAAACCACCGGGGTAAGACCCGTGAAAACGGGTGGAAGCCGGTGCAGTGAAAAAGTCACTACCTGCAGAGCACAAATAATCAAGGAGTTTATCTGCGCCCTCACGGGTGATGAGTTCTTTATAAATGTCAATAAATTCTTCTCTAGCGCTCATTTTTCTTTTCCTCCATGGCGCGCCGTCTGGGCGCTTGGATAATATAGGCGGCAGAAAGCAGGGCTCCATCGGGGAGTAACCGTGTGATGAATCGTGCCGCTTTAAAAATGATGCCGGGCACAATCACGCGCTTGCCGCGAAACATCTGACGGATGGCATAGCGTGCCACCTTTTCGCTGGCTAAACCCACCGATGCAAAATCCACACCTGCCACCGCTTCAAACTCGGTTTTAACAGGACCGGGGCACAAGGCAGAAACCGTCACGCGGCTTTTGCTCTTTTTTAGCCCCTTGGCTGCCGAGCGGGATAAATTTAACATATATGCCTTGGTGGCATAATAACCATCAAGAAGCGGACCACCGGGCATAAATCCTGCGGCAGATGCCACATTTAAAATTCTGCCTGCATCTTTTTTCACAAAATCTGCAAGGTAGAGTTTCATTAAAATATGCATAGCCGCACAGTTTGTGTGAAGCATTTCTATTTCTTTTGTAAGGTCGGTTTCCAGAAAATCACCAAAGACGCCAAAGCCCGCATTATTGATTAAAACATCAATCTCCCCTGCCTTTTGGTAGAGTTCATAGCAGTTTTCCTCTTTGGATAAGTCAAAACACAAAATGTCGCATTTGGTGGAAAGTTCTTTGGCCAGTTCTTCCAGTCTGTCTCTGCGGCGGGCCACCAAAACAAGTTCATAGCCCATTTGAGACAGTATCCTTGCCATATCCCGACCAATGCCGGAACTGGCACCTGTAATCAGCGCACGCATAGGCACTCTCCTTTAAGCCGCGGGGAATCGAACCCCGCAAGCCTTAAACTTGTTAAAATTTTATTCTTAAACTTTGTCGTTCTCGCAAGGCGTCAGCCTTGCTTCGTCCTTCGCAGTTAAATTATATAAATTTTTCCTGCGTTTAAGGTCTTTGAGTTTAAAACCTTTAAATTTTGTTGGAAGACAAAGAAAATTCAAGAATAATACTGGCGTATATTCGCAGAATTTTCTGCAGTATTACGCAAAATTTATGTTTTTAAACCTTGTGAAGTTCGACTCCCCGCGGCTTAATCATTATGCTGCTCTAAAAGTTTCTCCTTGATAGCCCAAAGGGAAGGAGATAAGTCAACATAGTATTTATGGGGATTTTCAAAACGTTTCACTTCGTCCCACAAATGATCAATCTGGTCTTTGCAGTAGGTCTTTATCTCTTGCACATCGGGGCTTTCGTAAACGCATTTACCTTTATCAAAAATCTTAACCAGCATTTTTCTAACGGTGAAATTATGCACCTTTTTGCGCTTCCAAGTATGCACAGGGTCAAAGATTTCGTAG
>JAZOLH010000005.1:0-6694 GCA_045652815.1 Clostridia bacterium | reverse complement strand
AATGGCTCTGTCGATCTGCGGTCTTCTCTCTTCACTCATAAAAGGACGTAGCGCAGAAAGAAGAGCACTTCTTTCATCCTTTTCGTTGCTGCCGGATTGATTTAAAAGGCCCTGAACAGCCAGCAGCATAGATGGGTCGATGCCAAAGTCAGAAGATGCTGCACTCTCCTCTGTTTCCTTTGAATTTTCTTCTGTATTTTCTGTTTTATTTGTCAAAGATGACAGCATCTGTGACAGCGTTTCAGCGGGATTGTCCCCCAGCGCACTCATCACATTTTCAATCAGTTTATTGGTATCTTCATTCATTGTAAATCCCCTTTCTAAAAGGGCTTTTTATCCATATTTTTAATCAAATCGGGATTTTTCTTGAGCGTATCTACAAACTCGCCTACATCCCCCGAAATCTGGCTTTCTAAGTGTAAATCCTTTGCCACTTTTTTGGCTTTTTGAGAATCAAGCGAAGATAATGCTGTGCGGATGCTGTCTTCATCCTGCAGAATGGAATCTAATTTCTTTTTCTGCTCAGAATTCATTTGTCCAAGCATTTTATTCAGTAAATTCATAATTTGTTTATCAGCCATGATGATCCTCTCTTTCAAATTCATTGATTCATTACCAATATATGCTTTTCTCTGCAAAAAATGACAATAACCATTGTTTAAAATCTCTCATATAATGAATCGAAGAATGAAATCGGAGGAAACCTTTATGATATATTTAGATTATGCGGCAACATCTTTTAAAAAGCCGCCAATTGTTCATCAAAAGATGGGACAGGCAATGCGCTGTTATAGCGCCAATCCGGGACGTGGTGGACATGATTATTCCATACGTGCAGGTGAAATGGTGTTTGATGCAAGGGAGAAAGTTTCTGCCTTATTTGGAATTAAAAAACCGGAACAACTTGCTTTCTTTCAAAACACAACAGCGGCACTTAATGCAGGTATTAAAGGTGTTTTGTCCCGTGGTGATCACGTGGTTGTCAGCAGTATGGAACACAATTCCGTCATGCGACCCTTAGAGCATTTAAAACAACAGGGCATCATTCGTTATAGCGTGGTGCAGGCAGATGCAAACGGACGTCTCTCCCCCGCTGATTTTAAAAAAGCGATGCAAAAAGATACAAAACTTGTGATTTGTACCCACGCATCCAATGTTTGCGGAAATGTATATGATATTGCCGAAATAGGCCGGCTTGTACGAGGCGAAAACACACTTTTTATGGTAGATGCGGCGCAAAGTGCAGGTGTTTTGCCGATTGATATTGACTTCGTTGATTTGCTTGCTTTCCCCGGTCACAAGAGCCTTTATGGACCACAAGGCACAGGCGGGCTTTATCTTCGTGATGGCATAACTTGTAAGACAATTATCGAAGGCGGCACAGGCAGTCAATCAGAGCTGCTGCTACAGCCCGAGACCATGCCCGACCGTTTGGAAAGCGGCACACTGAATGTGCCTGCCATTTGCGGTCTGGGTGCGGCGGCAGAATTTGTGATGCGGGAAGGAATCAATACAATCTTTGAACACGAGCATGCATTACTTGAAAAATTTAGAGAAACAATCAAAAATATGCCTGAAATAACAATCTATGGCGATGATTCTTCAGTTAATGTTTTAGCACTCAATGTAAATAATATGGACAGTATTGAAGTGGCAGAAAAACTAAATAAAGACTTTGGTATTGCTGTTAGAAGCGGACTGCATTGTGCGCCTGCGGCTCATCAGTCGCTAAACACCCTTGAAAGCGGCACGGTTCGCTTTAGTTTTGGCTATTTTACAACGCAAAAAGAGGTGGATGCGGCAATTAATGCGCTGTATCATATTGTGAAAGAAACCGTATAAAAATCATATGATTTCACATACTAAAAGCGTACGACATAATAAAAAACACAAAGGAAAGGGGCGTTTTAAATGAACGCAGGTAAACAAACCATTAAATGTACTGTGCAGGAATGCACCTATAACGACTGTTCTGAACAGTATTGCACATTAAACTCCATCACAGTGGGCACTCACGAAGCAAATCCCACCGAAATGCAGTGCACAGACTGTAAATCCTTTAAAAGAAAGTCTTCTTAACAATAAAGAGGCTATGACAAACGTCATAGCCTCTTTATTACATCGATTATAGATAACCGAATCAGTCGAATTTTTTAACTTTATCAATAAATCTGAGTCGTCTTTTGTAATGGGCTTGTCCGCCCTTACCCTGAAACATTTCGACTGTGGAAAAAACATCTTTTTTACATTTTTTGCAGTACATAAATGCAAAGAACTGACCGCCGCCAACATTCTGATACCAACCGGTTTTGTTTTTTAAAGAACTGTTGCAATCGGGACAAGTAAGTATAAACTGTTTTTTATCAGGGCGGATGGTTTTAGAAACAGGTTTCGGTGCTTCTGCCGCATTGCGGATTGTTTCTTCGAAGGATTTTTTCTCAAAAACTTTGGCAAACACCTTGCCTGAGATTTCTGCATCTACATGAGCATCGTGCAGAGTTTCTTCATCGTAAGCAATCTGCAATAAATCAGCGGCTGTTTTAAGCCCCATTTGCTGCTTTTCATCAGTGTTTAACTGTTTTGCCGCATAGCGCTGCAAATCAGAAAAACGATGCATAAAATTTAAGTTAATGCTTTTGTTGTAATATTGCGCATTGGCACGCAAAATCTGAACATCCTGTGGTCCCCAGGACATCAGTACAAAATCATGACCCATAAAGGACTTAAATTCTCGGAATGCCTGCATGAACGGAATACCAAAATGAAGCAGATGGTCTTTTGTAATACCTGTGATTTTGGCAACGCGGTTATCTACTTTATCATAAATTGTAGGTTTGATAAAACGATTAAAACTGCCTTTATATTGCATATTTTTATCGTATTTAACCGCGCCGATCTGGATAATTTCATCAGGACAACCGGGAATGACTTTACGGATGTTTCTGGACCATTCCAAATCAAAAACAATGTAATCCATAACCAGTAACCTTTCAAATTAATTTACAATTGCCAGTGTATCGGCTCTTTGCCCAGTCGCTCTAAAATCGTGTTTGCCTTGCTGAAATGACGACAACCGAAAAAGCCACGGGAAGCCGAAAGCGGACTGGGATGAGGTGCTGATAAAATAAAGTGATGGCTGTTTGTAATCAGCGGGAGTTTTTCTTTAGCGTTAGCGCCCCAAAGAAGAAAAATAACAGGGTCTTCCCTATCGTTAAGGGCAGAAATAATGCTATCGGTAAAAGTAGTCCAGCCATACTTTTTATGAGAATTGGGTTCGCCTTCGCGAACGGTTAAAACTGTGTTCAGCAGCATAACCCCCTGCTCTGCCCAAGATGTTAAACAGTTGGTAGAGGGCGCAGTTATGCCCACATCACTTGCCAGTTCTTTAAACATATTCACAAGAGATGGCGGTGCAGGCACGCCATGCTGAACAGAAAAAGCAAGACCGTGTGCCTGTCCTTCACCGTGATAGGGGTCCTGACCCAGCAAAAGAATTTTAACCTTGTTATAAGGCGTGTAACGAAGGGCGTTAAAGATGTTTTCCTTGGCAGGATATACGGTCGTTGTTTCATACTCTTCGTTAACTTTATCCCATAATTCTTTAAAATAAGGTTTGGAAAACTCAGAGGCGAGTCTATCTTTCCAGTCATCTGCGATGTTAAACATAAAACTACCTCTTTAAAAGTTTGTTCACTTCTTCAACAAAGGTATTAACATCACGGAATTCGCGGTAAACAGATGCAAAGCGAACATAGGCAACTTCATCTACGTCACGCAGTTTTTCCATAACCATTTCACCGATTTTATCGGATTTGATTTCACGTTCTAAAAAGTTCTGCGCAGAAATTTCAATTTCATTGGCAACACGCTGCATAGTATCCATAGAAACAGGACGTTTTTCACAAGCGCGCACAATACCGTTTAAGAGCTTCTGCGGATCAAACATCTGACGAGAACCATCTTTTTTAATCACCATCAGAGGAATATTTTCCACTTTTTCATAAGTCGTGAAACGTTTCCCGCAGGAAAGACATTCTCTGCGGCGGCGAATCGCTTCGTGCTCATCAGTGGGACGGGAATCAATAACTTTACTTTCTTCAAATTCGCAGTAGGGGCATTTCATAGTTAATCCCTCCATTTGTAAATTTTTATATTAGATACGTTTTTCCCAATAATACACTTCGTTATAAACCTTTTCAAAACCGATTGTGCTGTCATCACCGTGGCCGGCATGCACAACGGTTTCTTCGGGCAATGTGAACAGTTTTTCTTTAATGCTTGCTACCAGTTCTTTTAAACTGCCTGTGGGGAAATCAGCGCGGCCGATAGAACCGTGGAACAAGGTATCGCCCGAAAACAGATGATTTTCGCCAAGCAAACAGATGGAACCACCGGTGTGTCCCGGTGTTTCAATGATGCGGAATTGATAGGCTCCTGCCTTGATTACCTCGCCATCTGTTACGAGTCTTGACGGTTCACAAAGAGTCGGTTTTGGGGCAAAATAGCCACATAATGTAACGCCTCTGTTAAAGTAGTTGTCTCTTTCCTTCTCCGCCATTACAAACTCTGCTCCTGTTTCCTCTAAAATAGCAGAAACAGCACCAATATGGTCATAATGGCAATGGGTTAACACAACATATTTAACCTGATAGTTTTCTTCGCGGATGCGGGATAAAATTGTTTCTGCTTCGTCGCCTGGGTCGATTACTAAAAGGGCTTTTGGGTCCCCAACCAGATAACAGTTTTCATCCATACGTCCAACAACAATTTTTTCAACAATCATAGTTATATTCCTTACGCATTATTTCGAATAACTTCAAAAACGCCTCCCAAACGGGACAGTTTTTTAACAACCATATCCAGTTGTTCTTTTGAGTTGACTTCAATAGCAATGTTAAGGGTTGCAATCTGTTCTTTATTGGTTCTTGTGTGAACAGATGCAATTAAAATTTTCATATCATACAAAAGCGCTGTGATTTCAGCAAGGAGACCTCGACGGTCGTAAGCAGAAATCTGCAGTTCGGTGAGGTATGCGCTCTTGCCTGTGTACTGGCTTTCCCAAAATACGTTAATTAAGCGCTCCGGTGCATCTTCTTTTTTGCGTTCAGCACGAATGTTAGGACAATCAGCACGATGCACAGACACACCACGACCACGTGTTACATAGCCAACGATTTCATCACCGGGAACAGGGCTACAGCAACGGGATAAGCGAACCAGGCAGTTATCGATGCCCTCAACAATAATACCATTAGAGGAACTGCTGCGCTTTTTAACACCCGTCGGCGGAATTAACGTTTCTGTATCATTTTGATGCTGCAAACGATATTCTTCTTTTAAGCGAGACATTACCTTATTCACGGTAATACCGCCATAACCAACCGCCGCATACAAATCATCAAAGGTATGGAATCCGTAGCGTTTCATCAGGTGGTTGGCCCATTCAGGTTTAATAAAGTCGCTCTGAGCTACGCCAATACGCTTTAATTCTTTATCAATCATTTCCTTGCCGCGGAGAATATTCTCTTCGCGACGTTCTTTCTTAAACCATTGGTTGATTTTAGTGCGCGCCTGTGAGGTTTTACAAAGTTTCAACCAGTCACGACTGGGACCGTGAACAGCAGATGATGTCATAACCTCAACAATGTCGCCATTTTGCAAGGGATAATCAAGGGTTGCAATTTTACCGTTGACGCGGGCACCTGCCATACGACAACCAACAGCAGTGTGGATGGCAAATGCAAAGTCGATGGGGGTTGAACCTGCAGGCAGATTGATAACATCGCCCTTAGGTGTAAACACGAATACTTCATCGGCAAACAGGTCGATCTTTAAAGTACGCATAAAGTCATCAGAGTCTTCAGCGGCGTTTTGAATTTCAAGGATTTTACCAATCCACTCCAGTTTACCGTCAAGATCAGATGTGTTACCTGTTGTACCCTCTTTATATTTCCAGTGAGCCGCGATACCATATTCTGCGACTTTGTGCATTTCTTTTGTTCTGATCTGTACTTCAAAAGGTATACCGTTGGGGCCCATAACCGTTGTATGCAGTGACTGATACATATTGGGCTTGGGCATGGCGATATAGTCTTTAAAACGACCGGGAATGGGGAAATACAATTCGTGCACCATACCGAGCACGGCATAACAGTCTTTCACACTGTCCACAATAGCACGAACAGCAAATAAATCATAAATTTCATCAATGCTCTTGTTCTGGGTAAACATTTTACGGAAAATGCTGTAAAAATGCTTAGCACGACCCATCAGCTGAGCTTCGATACCCAGTTCATCCAGTTTTTGACGGAAGGTGGAGATAATATCATCAATATATTGCTCACGTTCTTTTCGTTTCTGGCTGATGGATTCGGAAATTTCTTTATATGCAATGGGATCTATATAACGAAGCGATAAATCTTCAAGTTCCCATTTGATTTTAGACATACCAAGACGGTGTGCTAAAGCCGCATATACCTCTAAGGTTTCTCTTGCTTTTTCACGCTGTTTGTCTTCAGACATGAACTTAATCGTACGCATATTATGCAGACGGTCAGCCAGTTTGATCAAAATAACGCGTACGTCTTTTGCCATGGCAAGAAACATTTTACGCAGGTTTTCAACCTGTTGATCCTCTTTATTGGTATACTGGATTTTACCCAGTTTTGTAACACCATCAACAATGATAGCAACG
>JAZOLH010000004.1:0-11533 GCA_045652815.1 Clostridia bacterium | reverse complement strand
AATCCTACACAGGACAGTATTTAAAACGCGAATTGGATAAATCAAAAAAATGAGGTTGGTTTTATGAAACGAAAAACCGAAACAAAACCCTTTGTCAGCTGCATTATTGCAGCCGGCGGTCGTGGCTCCCGCATGGGTGCCGATGTGAATAAAATCTTTTTGGAATTTGGCGGCAAACCCGTTTTGGCGCACACGCTTCTGGCCTTTGAAAACTGCCCTGCCATTTCCGAAATCATCATCGTTGCCGCTGAATGTGATATGCTGGGCTGTAGTGACATTGCCCGTGATTTTGGCATCACAAAACTCAAAACCATCACCAAAGGCGGCGAAATCCGTCAGGATTCTGTGCGCAACGGACTGGCTGAGGTCTCTCCCAATGCCGATGTGGTTTTGATTCACGATGCAGCACGTCCTCTGATTACGGAAAACGTGATTTTAGGCGTTATTGACGGTGTTTTGGAAAACCGTGCCGCCGCAACGGGCGTTGGATGCAAAAACACCTTGAAAGTGGCTGACGAACAAGGTTTTATTATCGACACACCCGACAGAAGTCACCTTTTTGAAATTCAGACACCACAGGGTTTTGAGCCCGATCTCATCATCCGTGCCCACGAAGATGCAAAGGCGGCAGGCGTGATTGCTACCGACGATTGTTTCTTGGTGGAACGACTGGGCGTTTCCGTTAAAATCACCGATGGTGACTACAAAAACATTAAAATTACCACGCCTGAGGATTTACCCTTGGCTGAACTCTTTTTAGATACAAAGGAGGCATAATGATGGATTTTCGAATTGGACACGGCTATGATGCACACCGTTTTGCCGAAAACAGAGCCCTGATTTTAGGTGGCGTAACAGTGCCTTACGAAAAAGGTCTGCTGGGCCATTCCGATGCAGATGTGCTGACTCACGCATTGATGGATGCTATGCTGGGTGCGCTGGCATTGGGTGACATCGGCAAACACTTTCCCGATACCGACGAGGCCTATCGCGGTGCAGACAGCATTAAACTTTTAGAACGCGTTAACGCCCTGATTCAAAAAGAGGGTTACTCTCTCTCGAATGCAGATATTACACTCCTGGCTCAGGCACCCAAACTGGCGCCTTTTATTCCCGCTATGAGAGAACGAATCGCAAGCGCCTTATCCGTCCCTCTCTCCGCTGTTTCCATTAAGGCTACAACCACAGAAAAAATGGGCTTTGAAGGTCGCTTGGAAGGTATGAGTTGCCACGCGGTTTGTATGCTTAAAAAATTGTCTTAGGTCTTGCTATTTACTATATAATTTGTTATAATATATTATATATGGCTATTTTTTGAAGCCATAGAGTTTCAAATGGAGGTAAAAGCCTGTGCTACGCTACATAAAAAACGAAATCAGTGCCATTCGCGACCGTGACCCGGCTGCACGAAGTGCCTTAGAGGTTTTCTTCATGTATTCGGGATTTCATGCTGTCTGTTGGCATCGCGTTGCACATTGGTTTTATAAACACCGTATGTTCGGCTTTGCCCGTTTTATTTCTCAGGCAAACCGCTTTTGTACCGGTATTGAAATTCACCCCGGTGCAACCATCGGCAAGGGCCTCTTTATCGACCACGGTATGGGGGTTGTCATTGGCGAAACCACTGAAATCGGTGATAACTGTACCCTCTATCAGGGTGTTACCTTGGGCGGTACCGGTAAAGAGTCCGGCAAACGTCACCCCACTTTAGGCGATAACGTTATGGTGGGCAGCGGTGCTAAAATTTTAGGACCCTTCAGAGTTGGCAGTAACACTAAAACGGCCGCAGGTGCTGTGGTACTCAGCGAAGTGCCCGATAACTCAACCTGTGTCGGCGTTCCCGCCCGTATCGTTAAAATCAACGATAAACGCGTAACGGATACTGACCTTGACCAGATTCATATTCCCGACCCTGTGTCACAGGAACTGTGTCGCCTGCAGGCGCGTTTGGATAAACTGGAAAAGAAACTCCGTGAAGAAAACAAAAGCGAATAATCTTAGCAAAAAGGAAGATGCAATATGAAGATTTATAATACAATGACCCGCAAAAAAGAAGAGTTCGTGCCTCTGGTGCCCGGTGAAGTTAAAATGTATTCCTGCGGTCCTACCGTGTATAACTTTTTCCACATTGGTAACGCACGCCCCTTCATTATTTTCGATACTCTGCGCCGCTATTTTGAATTCTGCGGCTACGATGTTAAGTTTGTACAGAACTTTACCGATATCGACGATAAAATGATTAAAAACGCCAACGAACAGGGTGTTACCGTTCGTGAACTGGCAGACCGTTTTATCGATGAATACTTTAAAGATGCGCAGGGTCTTTCCATCCGTGAAGCCACCGTGCATCCCCGTGCAACCGATAACATTGATGCCATCATCAAAACCATCGAATCCTTAATTGAAAAAGGCTATGCTTACGAAGCAGAAGGCGATGTTTACTTTGAAACTGCAAAATTTGCCGAATACGGTAAACTCTCCGGTCAGCCCCTGGAAGATTTAGCTGCAGGCGCCAGAATCGGCGTTGACGAGCGAAAGAAAAATCCCATGGACTTTGCGCTGTGGAAAAATAAAAAAGAGGGCGAACCCGCTTGGCAGAGCCCTTGGGGTGAAGGTCGCCCCGGCTGGCATATTGAATGTTCCGCTATGGTTAACCGCTATTTAGGCGAAACCATCGACATTCATTCCGGTGGTCAGGACCTGATTTTCCCCCACCACGAAAATGAAATCGCCCAGAGCGAATGTGCAACAGGCAAACCCTTCGCACGTTACTGGATGCATAACGGTTACATTAACGTTAACAATGAAAAAATGGCAAAATCCAAAGGTAACTTCTTTACCGTTCGTGATGTTGCCGCAAAATATGACTACGAAGTGATTCGTTTCTTTATGCTGAGCGCACACTATCGTAGCGCCATCAACTTCTCCGATGAACTGCTGCATCAGGCAGAATCCGGCCTCGAGCGTCTTTACACCTGCCTTTATAACTTAGAATTCTTGCAGGCAAAAGCGCAGAAGAAAGCCATCACACCCGAAGAAGAAGCCATTATGGCAAAACTTGACGAATTTAAAGCACAATTCTGCGAAGCAATGGATGACGACTTAAATACCGCCGATGCCATTGCCGCACTGTTTGATATGGCTCGTTTCTTAAACTCCAGCATCACCGCTGAAAGTGCGCCCGCACTCATCGAAGCGGCGGCTACCAAGTTTAAAGAGCTGGGCACCGTTCTCGGCATTCTCTACAAACAGCAGGAAGATAGTCTGACCGACGAAATCAAGGCACTGCTGGAAAAACGTAAAGAAGCAAGAGCAAACAAAGACTGGGCACTGTCTGACCAGCTCCGTGACGAACTGAAAGAAATGGGCGTTGAAGTTTTAGATACCCGTCAGGGCATGAAACTCAACATCATCAAAAAGTAAGCCCATGGAACAGTTTTTTACCACCCTCGACAGAAAGCAGGCAGATACCTACTCCCCTTTGGCTCTTGCCTTTGTAGGTGACGCCGTGTATGAAGAGTTTATCAGAACAAAGGTGTTGCTTTTAGCTAACACCTCTGCCAATAAGTTACATAAAAAGGCCGTGGCTTTTGTTAAGGCATCTGCCCAAAGCAAAGCCATGCTCGCCCTGCTCCCCCATCTTTCCCCCGAGGAAGAGGCGGTGTTTAAGCGTGGTCGCAATGCTCATTCCGGCTCTGTGCCCAAGAATGCGGATGTAACCGAATACCGTGCCGCAACGGGCTTTGAAACCCTGATGGGTTACCTTTTCTTAATCGGCGAAAAGGACAGGCTCTATGAACTGATGGAAATGAGTTATTCTGTTTTGGCAGACTCGATTCTGTAAAATGCAGAAAATCACTCCCTTACATATCTTTTAGATTAGGAGTGATTTTTTGAAAAAACTATTGGGAATTTTGAAAATTTATGGTATAATAGCTGTTAGTGCAACCGTTGCCGCCTCAGGCGTGGGCTTGTTTTTGGCTCCTGTCAATATGGTGGCAGGCGGCCTTTCCGGTATCGGCATTATTCTGCACCGCTTAATCGGTACACCTGTCGGTATGTTTATGCTGTTTGCCAACATTCCTTTGTTTTTACTGGGTTACCGTTTTTTAGGTGGCAGTTTTCTGCTCCGTTCCCTTTGGGGTGCACTTTTGTTTTCCGTTATGACGGATATAACAGCCCTGCTCCCCCAGATTACAAACAACCTGATTCTCTCTGCTTGCTTCGGCGGCGGATTGGTTGGCGTTGGGATGGGGCTGATGTTTCTCTATGGTGCCACAAGCGGCGGAACTGATATTGTTGCCCAACTGTTTTATAAACTGTTTCGTTTTATCGACGTAGGTAAATGGGTGCTCATGATTGATGCTTCCATCATCCTGCTCTCAGCCGCCATTTTCGGCAATGTTGAGGCCTGCCTCTATGGCATCATTGCCGCTTATATGTGCAGTACACTGGTTGATATGACCTTGCAGGGCGCAAGTTTTGCCAAGGTTGTTTATATTGTTTCTCCCAGGGCAGAAGCCATTGCAGGAGCTGTGATGGACAGGCTTTCCCGCGGTGTCACAGGGCTCTATGCCAAAGGGATGTACAAAAATCAAGACAGTTTGGTTTTAATGTGCGTTATCCGTCGTCAGGAAATCGCCAAACTGGAAACCATCGTGCACCAGCACGATGCAAATGCGTTTATCATCTTTTCCGGCGCTCGCAAGATTGTCGGCGAAGGTTTTAAAAATTATCCAATCAATTAAATTACAATATGAAAGGGGCGAAAGCTAGTGGATAAGAAAAGAGTCACCGAGCTGAAAATTACGGCTGATAAAATCCGTAAAAATGCGCTCACGGCTGTTTACAATGCTGCATCCGGTCATCCGGGCGGCTCATTATCCATTGCGGATGTATTATCCGTACTGTACTTCGAGGTTATGAATGTTGACCCGAAGAATCCTAAAATGGAGGACAGAGACAGATTCGTTCTGTCTAAAGGTCACTGCTCTCCCGCACTTTACGGTGCGCTGGCAGAAAGAGGTTTCTTCCCGGTTGCTGATTGTGCAACCTTCCGTCGTATCGACAGTTATCTGCAGGGTCATCCCGATATGAAGGGTGTTCCCGGTGTTGATATGTCTACCGGTTCTTTAGGTCAGGGTATCTGTGCCGCTAACGGTATGGCACTGGCTGCTAAACTGGACAACAAAGACTATCGCGTTTACTCCGTTCTGGGCGATGGTGAATTGGAAGAAGGTCAGGTTTGGGAAGCTGCAATGTTTGCTGCTCACTACAAACTGGACAACTTAACCGCATTTGTTGACTTTAACGGTCTGCAGATTGACGGTGACATCACCAAGGTTATGAATCCCCTGCCGATTGATGAAAAATTCAAAGCATTCAACTGGCACGTTATCGTAACTGATGCACACGATCCCGAAAAACTCTATGATGCTATCTGCGAAGCAAAGGCAACCAAAGATAAGCCCACCGCTATCATCATGAAGAGCGTTAAGGGTAAAGGCGTTTCCTTTATGGAAAACCAGGCAGGCTGGCATGGTTCTGCTCCTAACGAAGAGCAGTACAACCAGGCAATCGCTGAACTGGACGCACACATCAAAGAACTGGAGGTAGAAGCGTAATGGGTAAGATTGCAACAAGAGAAGCTTACGGTATGGCGCTGGCAGAATTCGGCGAAAATTACGATCTGGTCGTTTTAGATGCCGACCTGTCCAAGTCTACCAAAACTGATACATTTAAGAAAAAGTTCCCCGAACGTTTCATCAATGCAGGTATCGCTGAAGCCAGCATGATGACAACTGCAGCAGGCCTCGCTGCTTGCGGCAAAACTGTTTTTGCAAGTTCCTTTGCAATGTTTGCAGCAGGTCGTGCTTTTGAACAGATCAGAAACTCCATCGGCTACCCCAACTTAAACGTTAAAATCGGCGCAACTCATGCCGGTATTTCCGTTGGTGAAGACGGTGCCAGCCATCAGTGCTTAGAGGATATCGGTATCATGCGTACCATCCCCAACATGGTTATCATCAACCCCGCTGATGCAACTGAATCCATTCTGGCTGTTGAAGCTGCTATCAAACATCACGGCCCCGTTTACCTGCGTTTTGGTCGTCTGGCTGTGCCCGAACTGTTTGACCGTGCTACATACAAATTTGAACTGGGTAAAGGCGTACTCTTAGAAGACGGTTCCGATGTAACCATCGTTGCAACCGGTCTGATGGTTCCCGAAGCTCTGGAAGCTAAAAAGCTCTTAGCTGCTGAAGGTATCTCCGCTCGCGTTATCAATATCCACACAATCAAACCGATTGACAAGGATATCCTGGTTAAAGCAGCACAGGAAACCGGTGCTATCGTAACTGCTGAAGAACACAACGTGATCGGTGGTCTGGGCAGCGCAGTTGCAGAAGTTCTGTCCGAAAACTATCCCGTTCCCATGCGTCGCGTTGGTACTCAGGATAAATTCGGTAAATCCGGTAAACCCGCTCTTCTGTTAGAAGAATATGGTTTAACCGCAGCGAACATCGCAGCAAATGCAAAAGAAGTTCTGAAATTAAAGAAATAATTTAGAACATATAAAAAGAGCCATCCGTTTGGATGGCTCTTTTTTTTCTATTATTTTTTCTTTCTGGTAAGTAACAATACAACTAAGGCAAGAACCAGTGCACCAACTCCAACGATTGCCCAAAGGCTAATTGGAGACGCAACCGTGATATCCGTTGGTGCATCTGCACCGCCGATTACGGAGACGCTAGAAGTCTCGGTCTGACCCATTTTTGCCAATCTCAACTGTTCTGCTCTTTCAAATGACCCATCATTCAGGTAGTCCTCAAATCGCTTTGTCATATCAAATTTATCAGAATTAACTAATTTGATTTTGTTTTCATCTCTTGATTTAATCTCATATATGTAGAAATTGTTTTCATCAAAATAACCAAATAAGTATTCTTTACCTTTTTCTAAAATCAAAACACTATCACATCTTGTATAGGTTTCTTTGACACCAATCTCCACATCACCTTTGATTTTTTCGGTAGGAATAACATCGACGGTATCAATTCCTGCTTGGGAGGAAAAACTGATTTCACTTTTAAACGTAAAATCTTCAACAGTTCCAATAAAAACTTTTGCAGAATCTTCATACATCAGGCTTTCAGGCACATCTCCTGCAAAAACCGATACAGAAACCGCAAAAATAATGACGATTACACTTAATAAACTAACTAATTTTTTCATTGGTAAACCTCCTCGTACAAAATAATTGGTAAGTCCATTATACCATAAAATAATGGAAAAGAAATAAATACGAAGAAAAATTAATTGTTTATTAATATTTAAAAATAAAGGCAATGGCATCAGCCATTGCCTTTTGAATTATCTATACAAGGGATATTTTGCGCACAGCGCCGCTACTCTATCAATCACTTCACCCTTCTTCGCTTCAAAGTCAGTTAAGGTCAGGTAAATAAGTTTCGCGATTTCTGCCATGTCTTCCTCATTCATACCGCGGCTTGTGGAAGCGGGGGTACCCAAGCGGATACCGCTTGTGATGAAGGGACTTTGTGTTTCAAAGGGAATGGTGTTTTTGTTGGCGGTGATATGCACTTCGTCCAGCATATGCTCTGCATCTTTACCGGTAACGCCTAAGTTTGTCAGGTTTAAAAGCACCAGATGGTTATCAGTGCCGCCGGATACCAGTTCTACGCCCTGAGAGAGCAAACCATCGGCAAGCACTTTCGCATTTTTCACAACCTGCTGCTGATATGCCTTAAAGTCGTCTTTCAGTGCTTCACCGAAGCAAACCGCTTTTGCGGCGATGGTGTGCATCAAGGGACCACCCTGCGTACCGGGGAAAATGGCCTTATCAATCATCTTGGCGTGCTCTTCTTTGCAGAGAATCAAACCGCCACGGGGACCGCGCAGGGTCTTATGAGTGGTGGTGGTAACAAAGTCTGCATAAGGCACGGGCGAAGGATGCACACCTGCGGCAACAAGACCTGCAATATGTGCCATATCCACCATCAGATAAGCGCCAACTTCTTTTGCGATTTCACCGATCTTTGCAAAATCAATGGTGCGGGGATATGCGCTGGCACCTGCCAAAATCATCTTGGGCTTGCATTCTTTTGCAAGGCGACGAACTTCTTCATAATCAATGGTGTTGGTCTCTTTGGTTACGCCATAGTGCACGATGTTAAAATACTTACCGGAAATATTCACAGGGCTACCGTGAGACAGGTGACCACCGTGGGATAAATCCATACTGAGTACGGTATCGCCGGGCTGGAGTGCCGCAAAGAATACCGCCATATTGGCCTGTGCACCGGAATGGGGCTGCACGTTAGCGTGTTCTGCGCCAAAGAGTTCTTTAGCACGGGAGATAGCAAGAGATTCTGCCACATCCACCACGTGACAACCGCCATAATAGCGCTTGCCGGGGTAACCTTCGGCATATTTATTTGTCAGGGGCGAGCCCATAGCCGCCATCACAGCGGGGCTGACAAAGTTTTCAGATGCAATCAGTTCAATGTGCTGATTTTGTCTGTCAATTTCTCTTTCAATCACTTCCGCAATCTGCGGATCTTGTTTTTTGATATCATCCAGAGAAAACATAGGGATTCCTCCTTGGTTATTTTCTTTTCTTAGCGTGGCGGATGGGTTCCTTTGTCAGGGGTTTACGCAGCTGTACAGCTGTAATAATCGCCATAACAACAAAGTAAACTACCATTAAAGCATAAACGGTTAAAACCGCAGTTTTACTGATAAAGCCCTGAATTAAACCAAATTTGGGGAAATACAAAACGATACTTGCAATCAAAGTACCCAGGCAAACTGCGCTGTAATTTTTCGCCGCATTACCCTTCTTTTTGCCCCAGAAGAACAGGAACAAACCAAGAGCCAAACTGATACCTGCAACAAACGGCAGTGCATTGTAAACAAATGTGGTTGCCGCGCTGTTACTCTGCAGAGCAGAGTTTACATATAACAGAACCAGCGCACCTGCCAGCAGAATGCCGAAGTTTGCCACCAGTCTGTTTGAAATTCTTTCTTTTTCTTGTCTTGTCATACTATGTACACTCCTTTTTTATTACACCTCGCCAAGCGAGAAAACTAACAATTCATTTCGTCCCATTCATATAGCAGGACGGTCAGCGCCGCAAGACCTGCGGTTTCTGTTCGTAAGATGCGGGGACCCAAGGTAACACTCTGAGCGCCCAAAGATTCCAAAAACGCCACTTCGCTATCAGCAAAGCCACCCTCAGGACCAATGAAGATGCCAACGGTTTCTGCCCGTTTTTCCGAAAGTGCCTGACGGATGGTCTGGCTCTTTTCGTTTTCATAGGGCAACAGCAAAAATTCGGGCAAATCTTCTTTTTTGAGGGACGAGAGTTTCACCGGCAATAACACCTCGGGGATTCTGCCGCGACCACACTGCTTGGCCGCCGCTTCAGCGGTTTTTGCCCAGCGCACCTGTTTTTTATCCCCCTGGTCGCCTGAGAGTTTTACAACACTCCGTTCCATCTCCACGGGAACAATTCTGGCGATACCCATCTCGGTGCATTTTTCAATAATCCATTCCATCTTGCCCTGCTTGGGAAGACCCTGAAACAGCGTTACCTGCACCTTCGGCTCGGTTTTGGCGGGATAGGTGCTGATAATCTCGGCTGTTACGCTATCACGGGAGACGGTAACAAGACGAGCGTCAAAATCCGTACCCTCACCGTCGCAAAGGATGATTTCATCACCGGGTTTTGCGCGCAAAACCTTAGCTAAATGGTTGACATTTTCGCCCTCTAAGGTAGCAACGCCATCTGCGATTTGATGTTTTTCAATAAAGAATTTCGGCATTGTCAAAACTCCTTAATTTATTCCTTTTAAGTATATCATTCCCCGACATTATTGTCAAGAAAATCAAGGTGCAATTCAGGGTTTATTCACAAAGTAAATCCCGATAGACTTCTTCGATGTTTTCCATCACAAAGGTGGGTTTTGTTTCGCTTTTGGCCAAATCATCAAGGGTTCCTTCCCCACTCAGCACAAAGATGGTGGAAACCCCTGCATTTTCGCCACTTGCGATATCGGTATAAAGTCTGTCGCCAATCAAAACCGTTTCTTCTTTGGTAAACCCTGCTTTTTCCACAGCCAGTTCTACCATCGTCGGCTGGGGCTTGCCGATAAATTGCGGCATTTTGCCCGTGGCATGACAGAGCATCTGGCTCACAGAGCCGCAATCGGGCACAAAGCCAAACTCCGTGGGGCAAACCCAATCGGGATTGGTGGCAATGTAGTCAATATCCCGTCCTAAGAGGATGCAGGCATCTTCTAATTTGGAAAAGGTCAGTTCCGTGTCAAACCCCATGCAAAGACAATCAACATCGTCGCAAACTTCGGTGGTGACAGGAAGTCCCGCCGCCATAAGTTGCTCACGGAAGGATGTTGTTCCCAACGCATAAATCTTTTTGTAGTTTTTCTTTTGCAGATATAAAACGGTGGCATTGGTGGAGGTTAAAAAGTCTTCCTCCGTTGCACAAAT
This sequence comes from Clostridia bacterium, assembly GCA_045652815.1. Taxonomy (GTDB): domain Bacteria; phylum Bacillota; class Clostridia; order UBA1381; family UBA9506; genus UMGS755. The sequence goes on along the minus strand of JAZOLH010000004.1, from coordinate 1,002 downwards.
CCCTAACTGCGCCAACTTCTCAACATAAGCAGAAACGCTTTTGGAGGAATTGTTGGTTAAGAACATATAGCGACCGCCACGCTCACCCACCGCCGCCAGAAACTCGTGCACATAGGGAAACAACTGATTCCCCAAATATATCGTGCCATCCATATCCAACAAAAATAACTTTTTGTTATGTAGTTTACTCATATTGTAATTCCTTTCAGACTTGTGTCAAGTCAGGAGAACAGTGAATAATAAGAACCTCACGAAATATGACGAAATCAAAGATTTCTATATTTCGGAGAACCTTGTTGTGCCATGGCACAATAGGACCTACTATTTTTTCACTATTTTTTCTGTATCACTTTTCATTAGAACCCGCAGGAATACCGGATTTTCTCGCTCCCGATAGTATATGTAAATATTATAAATCGGCAAACTAATGTTTAATTTTTGAGAACTTGACACAACCCAAATCCAACTTTATTTTTAGATAATAGAATCTCTTTCTGGTCTATACTATTTATTTTCTATTCTCCACAAGCGTGCTTGTTCCAACAACTTACCAATTAATTCTTGTTTCCCCAAAGTATAATTTCCTCGGTCATCAGCAAAGCTTAACGCCAATTTTTTCTTTAGGTTACAATATTCTTTTGCATACTCAGGAAATACATTCAAATAATCCCGAAAATTTATATAATTATTCCAATCATCACTGCCCCATCTGACAACATGAATATGATGAGTTCGAATATTCTTCTCAAAATCACCCATCACAGAAAGCAACTGTCCCTGTACGTCTTCATTGCGGAATATAACTCCTTTTTCACTCAACAATTCTATATATGGCTTTATGTCGTTTACATTTTCCATGCCTACTGCTATGTCTATAATAGGTTTTGCGCATATGCTTCTAATGGCGGTGCTACCCACATGCTGTATATCAATAGCCACATCTTTCAATATTGATTTTAATAACAGAATTGTCTTTGCAGCTTCAAATTCCCATTCTGCCCG
>JAZOLH010000003.1:0-16900 GCA_045652815.1 Clostridia bacterium | reverse complement strand
TCGAAGGATTTCCTGAGGGAACTTTGGTTTTGGCAGAGTTTCAAAATGCAGGTCGAGGCAGAAGCGGGCGAACCTTTTATTCGCCTAAAGGCGACGGGCTTTATATGAGTTTACTCCTGCGGCCGAACGTTTCCTTTTCGGATTTTGGATTAATCACCGCCTGCGCCGCAACAAGTGTTCATAATGCAATTTTAGAAACGCTTGGTGTTTCGACGCAAATCAAATGGGTGAATGATTTATACTACCAAAACAAAAAACTCTGCGGTATTTTGGCAGAGGGTCATTTTATCGGTGATGAACCCTTTTTAGTGCTGGGAATCGGCGTGAATCTGGCACCGCCCGAGGGTGGCTATGCGCCGGAAATTCAGGAGATCGCCACATCACTAGCTGAAATTGCCCCCAATCAAAACATTGACAAACTAAAACTTTGTGCTGCCATTGTGAAAGAGTTTAACAAATTCTATGGCACACTTTCAGACAGAGCGTTTTTGGATGTCTATCGGTCGGCTTCCTGCGTGCTTGGCAGGGAAGTGACTTTTGTTTATCAAGGGAATCATACAAGTGGCAAGGCGATTTCTATTGATGAAGATGCGCGACTGGTTGTGGAGACCAAAGAGGGCGAAACGCTGTTTTTGTCTAGTGGAGAAGTTAACTTTTTGCGACCTATCTTATAAAGATATTGAAAGGATTGACGAAGAATGAAGCCAATCAGAAACATTATTATTATCACCTGCGTGATCGCACTCCTTTGCGGCGGTCTTTATTTTGTGATGCAATATAACCCCGAAGAAAACATTGAAACTCTGCCTGAAGAAGAGGCAATTACCATTTTAGAAACAAACAGAGATAACATAGAAAGTATCGTTGTGACAAGTCTTGACGGTACGTATAAATTAGTCAAGGAAAACGGTCGTTGGGTTTGCCCCGGCAACAGTGCTTTGCCCTTGTCTCAGGCGCGTATTAACTCCCTGCTGTATGAGTGTTCCTTCTTAACTGCGCAGGAACTGATTGCGGAAAATGTATCCGATTTAGCGCCCTATGGCTTGGATGCACCCGAGAGAATGGTACAATTTCAGGAAAAAGGCGGCAAAGTGACTAGCATTTTCATTGGAAAAACAACCATCGAGGGCTCTCTTTGTTATGTAACCATTGACGATAAAACAAAGATTTACACAAAATCGGCAGGTGGATGCGATAATTTAGCAGCATCTTTATCAAATCTTTTGGATTTAACTCTTTACCAAACAACTGCTGATGCCATCACCGGCATTTCCTTGCGTCAGGATGGGGCAGAGGCTGTTATCTTAACAAAAAAAGATGATGTTTGGCAGATGACTGCGCCGATCGTAAAAGAAGGCAACGACTATGCTCTGACACAAGAGTTCTTGCCTCAAATTGCCACTCTTTCCGCGGCAAAAGCCATTGCGAATCCCGAAAGCGACAGCGCATATGGTTTTACAAATCCCCGCGCAACTTATACAATCAAAACCGATAGCGGCGAAAGTTACACAGTCACGGTAGGTAAGGCAGAAGGTGGCCTGACTTATGTTAAACTTTCGGGCAACTCCTGTGTGTATCAGGTTCTCTCTGATTCTTTAGGCTTTTTATCTAAGACTTATTTAGATCTTGCCAATAAACTGATTCACGTTGAAAACCTGCAGGATGTGAGCAAAATTGATATCACAGGTTTAGAGAAAGAGTATCACATCACAACCGTTGGTTATAGCGATACGGGTAGTTACACAGTCAACGGTCAAGGCGTGAATGCCAACAAATTCTTAAAAGTATATCAGTCGATTATCGGGTTGTCTTTAGATGGTTACACCCGCGCAGGCAGTGCTTCTAACAAGGCGATTACCATTCGTTATGAAAGACGGGATGGCGCAGTGCATACTGTTGTTTGTCGTCCTTTTGACGAGAGAAGTTATTTTGTAACTGTTGACGGAAAAGGCAATTTCCTTGTTCGTAACAAGCAGATTGAAGCGATGGAATCTCAGCTTGAGAGCATCCTTCCCTAAAATAAAACAGGCGGTGACTTATGACACATTCACAACTTCAGGAAATTTTAAAATCAAATCTGTTGGTTCTCTCCGAAGCCGATGGTGAGCATCTTTCTATGACAGAAGAGCATATGGATGCAGGGGCGCACGTTTTAATTGCGCCACCCGTTAAAGATATGGATTCTGAAGAGGCCGATACTATTTTAGACCTGTTGGACATTGTGGCTGATCAGGGTTTTGTGGCAGGTCAGATTTCTCTTTCGGTGGTAAAAGATTTTGAATATGAAGCGCTCTATGAATGGGTTTTATCCCGTACGATGTGGCTTGACAATCAGGGCGTTTCTATGGTGTTCTTAACCGATTGTGCTGATGTTGTCAGCGCAAGATGCGCCATCCGTGCCATCCGTGAAGCCGTGTTTGATATGCCCATTTGTGTGGGTGTTTCCGTTTTAGATGCAGAGGAGAATCTGCAAGAGGCTATCTCCATGCTGATTGCCCTGCAACCTTTAGGCGTTACGGCTTTTGGCATTTCTCATATGGATGTGGAAGATACCCTTTCTGTCCTGTCTGAATTGCAGGCGTTTACAACAGTTCCGCTGTTTTCACTAGCCGATAGCGGCAAGTTTTTAACTCCAGAAGTGTATGGCGATTATGTACCGTCTTTGGTGCACAATAAATGTGCTGCTGTTGGTCTCTCCGGCGCAAGCCCTGCGCTGACTGCAGCCGCAACAAAGGAAATCTGGCAGCTTGCACCCTTTAGACCTGACTTTCCCATGCTGAATGCTGTTTGCTCCAAAAAGCAGGCTCTGTTTTTAGACTTTGGTGGCAAAGTTGTTAGTGCGGGCAAGCAGATGCTTAAGATTAAAACCGAAAAAATGGATGAAATTAAGCAGATTCTGCCTGTTATCAATCAGGATGATGCGGCGCCTGTTTGTTTCCACATTAAAGATATTGATGTTTTAGAATATGCGATTTCACGCTATAACGGTCGCCCTGCGGTTTGCTCCGATGAATATGGCGAAATTACCGCAAAAGAACTGGGCGCGCTCATTATGAGCGAGGAGAAAGTCGAGATAAAAGGGGAGGCAAAATAAGATGTATGCAGTGCCCATAGCAAGACTCATTGAAGAATTTGCCAAAATGCCCGGTGTTGGTAAGCGAACAGCTGAGCGTTTGGCTTATTATGTTCTGCATCTTTCCAAAGAGGAAGTGGCAGGCTTTGCAGATGCTTTAATCAATGCAAAAGAAAAAATCACATTTTGTCCCGTTTGTCAGTCCCTGACCGATAAAGAACCCTGCGATATCTGCGCAGATGAACGTCGTGATGGCTCTTTGATTTGCGTTGTGGAAAAACCCAAAGATGTGATTAAAATCGAAAAGACAAGGGAATTTAAAGGCCTTTACCACGTGCTCCACGGCGTGATTTCCCCTATGGACGGCATCGGTCCTGAAGACATCCGCTTAAAAGAACTGGTGCAGCGTGTGGCAAGTGGAGAAGTGCGGGAAGTAATTATGGCAACCAACCCGAACTTAGAGGGCGAAACCACCGCAATGTATGCGGCGAAACTGTTAAAGCCCTTTGATGTGAAAGTAACCCGTTTGGCTCACGGTATTCCCGTGGGCGGCGATCTTGAATATGCCGATGAAGTAACGCTGACACGTGCGCTGGAGGGTCGCCATGAAATTGGTTGATGAACTGGTGAACCGTGAGACTGAAACCGTTGAAGATATCGGCGGTGGCGTTTTAATTATTCAGGGAACAAACGAGTTCCGTTTTGGTACCGATGCGGTGAAGCTGGCGGACTTTGCCAATGTTAAACCGGGCGAAACGGTGATGGATTTGTGCACAGGTACGGGCATTGTTCCTATGCTGTTACATAAAAAAGAGCCGAAGGCACAGATTACAGGTCTTGAAATCCAACCTCAGATGTGCGAAATGGCGCAGAGAACTGTAAAGTTAAATGGCTTTACAGGTGAAGTTGCCATTCTGCAGGGGGATCTTAAGGAAGTTCGTGACCATTTTGAAGCGGAAAGCTTCAATGTTGTCACCTGTAACCCGCCTTATATGAAAGCGAATACAGGTAAACAGAACGAACTTGATTCTGTAACCATTGCCCGCCACGAAGTGATGTGCAACCTGTCTGATTGTGCGGCGGCGGCATCGTACCTTTTGCCCAGTGGGGGACGGTTTTATATGGTCCATCGTCCCGAACGCCTTGCTGATATTATTTCTGCTATGCGCCAGCATAACATCGAGCCCAAGCGGTTGACTTTGTTTGCCGCAAAAAATAAACCGCCGAGACTACTTGTGATTGAGGGTCAAAAGAATAGAAACAGCGGTATGATTGTTCATCTTGAAACAGGAGAAGAGTCATGACAAAAGAGTTTGAAATAACCCAAGAAACTAAATATGACAGCGTTTTATCCGATAAACCTTTGGAAAAAGGCACACTGTATCTTGTTGCAACGCCCATCGGAAACTTAGAGGATATGACCCTGCGCGCCATCCGCACTCTGCGCGATGCGGATTTAATTGCGGCGGAAGATACCCGCAGAACTGCCCAGCTGTTAAACCATCTGGGCATTAAAACGCCCCTCACTTGCTATTTTCAGCACAATGAAAAAAGCAAGGGCAGTTTCATTATCGAAAAGCTAAAAGAGGGTTTATCTGTTGCCTTGGTGTCTGATGCAGGAACGCCTGCTATCTCTGACCCCGGAGAAGAACTGGTGTATCTTTGTGCACAAAATGATATTCCTGTTGTGCCTGTTCCCGGTGCAACAGCGGCGATTTCTGCCTTGATCTCTTCGGGACTGCCCACAGGTCGTTTTTCTTTTGAAGGTTTTTTAAGCGTCAACAAAAAAAGCAGACGTGACCATCTTTTAGAGATTCAGCATACGCCTCATACGATGATTTTTTACGAAGCACCTCATAAATTGCGCCGCACCTTAAAAGATTTATATGACATTTTAGGTGACAGAAAAATTGTTCTGGCGCGGGAACTGACGAAAATTCACGAAGAATTTATTCGCACAACGTTATCCTTAGCTTCTGAAATTTATCTGCATAAAGAACCCAAGGGTGAATATGTATTGATTATCGAAGGGGCACAGATTGGTGAAGAAACAGAGTCTGACCTTAATAATTTATCGGTTTTAGAACATATTAAACATTATACGGATTTAGGCCTTGATGTAAAAGAAGCGCAAAAAGCTGTAGCATCTGACCGTGGCGTCTCCAAGCGTGATATTTATGCGGCGGCACTCACTGAAAAAGGTCAGTAAAGAAAGGAACTTTTCAATGAATCAGGTGACAACAACTGAAATTAAGCCGGGCATTCGGCTTCATTATATTCCTGCTGAACAGTTTAAAACTGTTTCGGTCAGTGTGCATTTTCACCGTCCTCTTTGCAAGGAAGAAGCGGCAAACAATGCGCTTTTGACCTCTGTTATGGGTCGCGGCAGCAGTAAACTCACTGATATGGCGGCCATCAGTCGTTATATGCAGTCTCTTTATGGTGCGTCTTTTTCTGCGGATGTAAGCCGCAAGGGTGAAGATCAGATTTTATCCTTTTCCATCAACGTGGTAGAGGATAGTTTTCTGCCTGTAGGTGAAACGGTTGTGGCGGAGGCGACGAAAGCTTTATTTGATATGATTTTTTGCCCGCAGGTTAAAGATGGTGCCTTCCGCGAGGATTATGTGTCTCAGGAAAAGGTGAATCTTATCAATGATATTGAGGCACAGATTAACGACAAGCGCAGTTATGCAGTTTGGCGTTTAATTGAAAACATGTGTGCAGGGGATAACTACGCTATCCATGAACTGGGTGATGTGGACTCTGTGAAGGAGATTACCGCCGCATCCTTATATGCTCACTATCAGAAAGTGATGAACGAAAGCCTTATCGATATTTTTGTAACGGGTAAAGCGGATGCAAATGCCATTTTAGAGATGGCAAAAGAACGTTTTACCTCTATCGCTCCCAAAGAAATAAACTATCCCAAAACCGACCTTTATCTGCCTACAGGTGCATATCGTGAAGTAGAGGAGCGCTATGATATTTCTCAGGCGAAACTCTCCATTGGTTTCTATACAGGCATTGCGCCCACCGAGGAGCGTTATGCCGATTTGATGGTGTTTAACAGCGTGTTTGGTAGCGGTGCTCATTCTAAACTCTTTAACAATGTTCGTGAGAAACTGAGCCTTTGTTACTATGCATCTTCCCGTTTAGAGCGTTTTAAAGGCATGATGCTGGTATCATCAGGGATTGAACTTGAAAACCGCAAGAAAGCGGAAAACGAGATTTTAGCACAGCTTAAAGCTATGCAGGATGGGGATATTTCCGATTACGAAATGGAAGTTTCTATCAAAAGTATCGTCAATGCCCTCCGCACATTTAAAGATTCTGCCGGTGCCCTGACGAACTATTATTTAGGTCAGGCGGTAACAGGCACTTCCATTAGTTTGGAAGAACAGTGCGAATTGATTAGCGCAGTGACAAAAGAGCGCGTGATTGCAATTGCAAAGCAGATTAAACCTGAAATGGTGTATGTAATGAGAGGTGAAAACTGATGAACTTTAGTGTTGAATATAATGAAACATTAAAAGAAACTCTCTACACAGCCACACACAAAAGTGGCCTGAAAATCGCCATTATGCCTAAACGTGGTTACAGCAAGTGCTATGCTATTTTTGGTACGGATTTTGGCTCTGTTGATAATCATTTTACGCCTCCTGCCAAAGAGGAAATGCAGATTCCTGATGGTATTGCGCACTTTTTGGAGCATAAACTCTTTGAACAGCCTGATGGCTCTAATGTGTTTGAAAGTTATGCAAAATTTGGTGCCAATGCTAATGCTTACACCAGTTTTCACGTGACAGCCTATCTGTTTGAATGTACCCAGGACGTAGAAGAAAACCTTGGCATTTTGCTTGATTTTGTGCAGCATCCTTATTTTACCGATGAAAACGTTGCCAAAGAGCAGGGCATTATCGGTCAGGAAATCGGTATGTATGATGATGATCCCGGTTGGCGACTGATGATGGATTTTCTGGCGGCGATGTTTTCTGAACACCCCGTTCGTATTGACATTGCGGGCACAAAAGAAAGCATCGCAAAAATCACAAAAGAAACCCTTTATGATTGCTACAACACATTCTACAATCTGTCTAATATGTGTTTGTTTATCATCGGTGATGTAAACCCCGAAACTTTGGGCGATTATATCGAGCCCAGATTGTTACAGAATGATGCCCCCAAAGGCCACATCAAGCGGTTTTACGGCAACGAGCCCAAGGAAGTTTGCAAGAGAGAAACCAGCCGCAAAATGGATGTTAGCGTGCCGATGTTTATGTTTGGTTTTAAAGATCCCGATAGCGGCTATGATGGCAGAGAACTGTTGAAAAAAGATGCAGAACTTTCTGTGATTTGCGAATTGTTATTTGGAAAAACCAGCGAGATTTATACAAAGCTCTACGATAGCGGCTATATTTTAGGTGATATGGATATGGAAATCACCTGCGAAAAAGAATATGGTTTTGTGGCTCTCTCCGGCGAAAGTCGGGAGCCTGAAAAAGTTCGCGAGATTGTGCTTGAAGGCGTTCAAAAAGCCATCAGAGACGGGCTTGATAGTGAAGACATCCAGCGAGTGCGCCGCGCTATGCTTGGCCGCTATATCAAGCATTTTAACAGTTTAAGCGGTGTGGCTCATCAATATATCAGTCAGGTGTTTAACAACATTTCACCCTTTGATGCGGTGGACGTGATGCAGACTATGACGGATGAAGATATTTTAAACCGTCTGCGCTCTTATTTTGATGCAGACCGTTGTGTCTTATCAGTGGTACGCCCTAACTAAAGACAACTGAGGTGACAGAATTGAAAAACATCATTGCTTTTCCCGGCTTGCATATTGGTCCTTTTGCCCTGACAGAAAGTTTCTCTTTTTTGGGTCTGACCATTCATTGGTACGGTGTTATTATTGCCACCGGCCTTGTTTTGGCATATTTGTTTGGTGTTAAAAAGGGGAAGGGAAGAGAGATTTCAAACGATACAATCATTGATGTTGTTCTTTATGGCTTGCCCTCTGCTTTGGTTTGTGCAAGACTTTACTATGTGATTTTCAGTTGGAGCGAGTATCAAAATAACCTATTGGATATTTTTAAAATCTGGGAAGGCGGTATCGCTATTTACGGTGCGGTGATCGGTGCTTGCTTGTCAACGGCTATCTATTGCCGCATGAAAAAAGTGCCTTTCGGCAAGATTTTTGATATCGGTGCCTTTGGTCTTTTAATTGGGCAAATGATAGGCAGGTGGGGTAACTTTGTCAATGCGGAAGCATATGGCAGCGAAACGACAAATGCCTTGTTTCGAATGGAAATTTTGAATAAGGGCATCACCGTGCATCCCACATTTTTATATGAATCTTTGTGGAATTTGGGTGTTTTTATTCTTTTGAATCTCTTTGATATGCACCGCAAATTCGATGGCGAAATCTTTTTGCTTTATATTATATTCTATGGTCTCGGTCGCTTCTTTATTGAAGGACTCAGAACGGATAGTTTGTGGCTAGGTCCCATCAGAATCTCCCAATTGATAGCTCTTTTGTGTGTGGTGGTGGGGATTATTTTATGGATTATCCTGCGAAAAGGTCGTAAAAACCCTGAAAAAGCATAAAAAATTGCTGTTTTTGGTGTAAAAAGAGCAGTTTTTTTGAAAAATTGCCTTGCAGAGCATATGGGGTTTATGGTACAATAATAAAAAATTGGTATATATTTGTTTTGTTCAGATAAAAAGGGGAGGGCACTTGTATGGGTAGCAATTTACAGGAGATTTTCGGCTGTCACGTTTTTAATGAAGATGTGATGCAAAAGCGTTTGCCGAGAAATATCTTTAATGAACTGAAAAACACCATTGATAAAGGTATGCCGCTGAATCTGAAGGTGGCAGAAGCTGTGGCAGAAGCCATGAAAGATTGGGCCCTTGAGAATGGTGCGACACATTATACCCATTGGTTCCAGCCGCTGAATGGCTTTACTGCAGAAAAGCACGATTCCTTTTTAACAATGTCCAAAGGACATGCTATTATGGAATTTTCTGCAAAAGCCCTGATTAAGGGTGAGCCCGATGCCTCCAGTTTCCCTTCCGGTGGTTTGCGTGCAACCTTTGAAGCCCGTGGTTACACCGCTTGGGACTGCACATCACCTGCCTTTTTAAAAGAAGATTCCAGTGGCGTAACCCTTTGTATTCCCACCGCTTTTTGTTCCTATAACGGCGAAGCGCTGGATAAAAAAACACCGCTTTTGCGCTCTGTTGAAGCACTTTCCAAGCAGACTGTCCGCATTCTGCGTCTGTTTGGCGATACAGAAACCGAACGTGTTTCTGTTAGCTGTGGTGCAGAGCAAGAATACTTTTTGGTTGATAAAAAAATGTGGAAAGAACGCCCTGACCTTGTGTTTACCGGCAGAACTCTTTTGGGTGCTAAGCCGCCGAAAACACAGGAAATGGATGACCACTATTTTGGTACATTAAAAGAGCGTGTTTCTGCTTACATGAAAGAACTGGACACAGCCCTTTGGAAAGTTGGCGTGCCCTCTAAAACCAAGCATAACGAGGCGGCTCCTGCCCAGCACGAATTGGCACCGATTTTTGAAACCGTTAACATTGCTTGTGACCATAACCAGATTACAATGGAACTGATGAAGAAGATTGCCGACCATCACGGTATGGTTTGTCTGCTTCACGAAAAACCCTTTGCAGGGCTCAACGGTTCCGGTAAACATAACAACTGGTCCATCACCACAGATGGTGGTGTAAACCTGTTAAACCCCGGTAAAACTCCCAGAGAAAATGCAAGATTTTTAGTGTTCCTTTGTGCTGTTATCAGCGCCATTGATGATCACGCGGCTCTCATTCGTGCCTCTGCAGCCAATGCAGGTAACGACCATCGTTTAGGCGCGCTGGAAGCACCGCCGGCCATCATTTCCATCTTCTTGGGTGATGAACTTTCGGATATTCTGCATCAGATTGAAACCGGTGAAGAGAGCGACACAAAATTCGGTGGTGTGCTAGATATCGGCGTTCCCGGTCTGCCGAATCTGTCCCTCGATACAAGTGACAGAAACAGAACTTCGCCCTTTGCTTTCACGGGTAACAAATTCGAATTCCGTATGGTTCCGTCTTCTGCATCCATTGCAGGACCCAACACAGTACTGAATACTGTTGTAGCAGAAGCCCTTTGCGCCATTGCCGATAAACTGGAAAAAGCAGATGATTTCAACAAGGCCATCGATGCGCTTCTTGCTGATATCATTAAGAAGCATAAACGCATTATCTTCAACGGTAATGGTTACGGAGAAGAGTGGGTACAAGAGGCAAAACGTCGTGGTCTGCCCAATATTCCCAATTCTGTTGATTCTTATGAGGCTTTTATCTATCCCGAATCTGTGGCGATGTTTGAAAAGCATCATGTATATACAGGCACAGAACTTCACGCTCGTTATGAAATCAAGATGGAGAAGTACTCAAAGATTGTTTCCATCGAAGCGCAGACACTGCTTCAGATGCTGCATCGTCAGATCCTGCCGGCTTGCCTGCAGTATGCTGACAAAGTGGCACAGGGCATTAACAACACAAAGGCAACAGGTGTTGCTTGTATCACCCAGCCGGCTGAAGATTTGCTCCTGAAGTTAACTGACGGTATCAACGCGCTTTATAAAGCTATGAATAAATTGGAAAAAGCAATTCATAAAGCAGAATCCTACAGCGATGATTTTGTAAAGCATGCAAACTTCATCAGAGATAACCTTGTGACTGCTATGGATGACATCAGAAAACATGCTGATGCTTTAGAAACCATCGTAGATAGCGATTACTGGCCGATTCCTACATATAATGATTTGATTTACAGTGTGTAATAAAAAAAGAAGTTACGATATTTCGTAACTTCTTTTTGTTTTTATTTTGAAAAAATTTGCCTGTGCAGGTTTGCCATGGTTTCATCCAGTTTGGCGCTGAGTTCGGCGCAATGGTAAAGGTCTTTTGACATTTCATCAGAAAGCGCCACATCTTTTTTGTAGTTCAGCTGATGTTCAAGACTTGCCCAAGAGTCCATTGCAACGGTGCGGAGCTGAATTTCCACGTGCATTTGTTTTGTGTGGTCGGCCAAGAAAATGGGGATAGAAACAATTAAATGCAAACTACGATAACCGTTTGGCTTTGGATTTTTAATGTAATCTTTTTTAGCGATGAGCGTTACGTCACTCTGGCGGAGAAGCGCATCAGCCAACAGATATACATCATCCACAAAGGAACAGCAAACGCGGATGCCTGCTACATCGTGCAGGTTTTCTTCAATCGCTTGCAGACTATATGGAATTTCCAGACGTTCCAGTTTTTCCTTGATGCTGATGATGGATTTAACACGACATTTAATGTTATTAATGGGATTTCGGTCGCGTTTTAAAGAAAATTCTTCGTTCAAAACATTGAGTTTTGTCTCAATTTCCATCATAGCACATTTATAGTAGGCCATCAGCCTGAAAAAAGGCTCTGATTGAATGTGAATATCTTCTAAAATTTTGGATTCTCTAAGGTTTTCCATTTTATTTCCTCTTATTCTACTAAACTTTCGTGTGCACGTTTAACCACTTCATCTGCAGCGGTTTCATCCACGGTGGATTCGCCACTTTTGCACAAATAAATCAGGTATTCGATGTTGCCTTCGGGACCTTTAATAGGGGAGTGATCAAGACCGATGATGGCAAAACCTTCATCACGGACCAGTCCCATAATTTTATGAATGACTTCAATGTGTACTTCGGGATCGCGTACAACACCTTTTTTACCGACTTTTTCGCGACCTGCCTCAAACTGAGGTTTAATGAGAAAAACAGCCTGACCATCGTCCTTTAAATGCTTATAAACAACGGGGATGACGTGATAGAGGGAGATAAAAGACACGTCGGCAGATGCAAAATCCAAAGGTTCGGGCACCTGTTCTTCTGTTAAGTGACGGATGTTTGTGCGCTCTAAATTCACAACACGTTCATCGGTTCTGAGTTTCCAGGCAAGCTGACCATAGCCAACATCAACGGCATAGACACGTTTTGCACCGCCTTGGAGCATTAAATCGGTAAAACCGCCGGTGGAGGCACCTGTATCCATACAAACTTTGCCATCAAAGGAAAGACCGAACACCTGTTGTGCTTTTTCCAGTTTCAAACCGCCACGACTGACATACTGCAGGGTTTTACCGCGGACTTCTACCTGCTGGGAATCGTCAATCATAGTGCCGGCTTTATCGCATTTTTGATTATCAACGTAAACGATGCCGCTCATAATGATGGCTTTTGCCTTTTCACGACTTTCGGCTAAATTTCTTTCTGTAAGCAAGATATCAAGACGTTGTTTCACGGATTTTCTCCTTATTTTTTCGCTTTATTAGCGGTATTTTTGTAGTAATCGCAAACATCCTGCAAGCCGCAAAGCCCGCATTTAGGCGCTCTTGCAGTGCAGAGGGCACGACCGTGATACACAAGAGCGTGGCAAAAATCGCTGCCCATTTCAGGAGGCACAATTTTCTTTAAATCCATCTCGATTTTGGTCGGGTCTGTGTTTTTGGTGAGTCCCAAACGATTTGTAATGCGCTTGGCGTGGGTATCAACAACGATAGCAGGCTTGCCAAAAGCATCGCCTAAGAGCAAATTGGCGGTTTTTCTGCCAACGCCAGGCAGGGATAATAGTTCTTCCATAGTTTGCGGCACGATGCCATCAAAGTCTGCTAACAGTTTCTGCGCGCAGGCAATTAAGTTTCGCGCCTTGTTATGATAAAAGCCTGTGGACTTAATGGCCTGTTCCATATCAGAAATATCTGCCTCAGCAAAAGCCTTAATCGTCGGAAATCGTTTAAATAGGGAAGGGGTTACAAGATTCACTCTTGCATCAGTACATTGTGCGGCAAGCTGTGTGGCAACTAAAAGCTGAAAGGGGTCTTCATATGTGAGCGTACAATCAGCATCACCATAGACCTCATCAAAAAACTTTTTTATAATTAAAACTTTTTCTTGTTTTTTCATTTGCATCACCAAAAGATAAATTTAATTTCTAATCTTATTATACAATAAAAGTAGTAAAAGCGCAAGATTTGACACAAAATTTGCAGGGAAGTGCTTGACAGGGCTAGATACCTATGCTATAATTAAAATATAGTCAGTTAGACAAAATAAGAATTTTGTATAACTCGGGGGAGTGATTTTATGAGACAGGACTATTCTGAGGCGCCTTACTTCTTAAAGGACTTTATTACCTATATGGAGGCTGTGCGCGGTAAATCCAAGAATACGGTTAAAGAATACTACTTCGATCTTCGTACCTTCTTACGCTACATGAAAGTTTTACGCGGCAAAAATTTGATTGATGAATTTGATTCTATTTCTATCAATGATATTGACGTAGAATTTATTAAATCTATCTCTCTGCATGATTTGTATGAGTTTTTATCGTACACATCTTCAGAGCGTTTAAACAACGCAAACTCCCGTGCAAGAAAAGTTGCTGCGCTGCGTTCCTTTTTTAAATATATGAACGCTAAAACAAAACTGATTCCGGATAATCCTGCTAAGGATTTAGACTCACCGAAGATTCCTAAATCACTGCCTAAGTACTTAACGCTTACAGAAAGCCGCGACCTACTCAGCCACATTGACGGAAATGATAAATTACGCGATTATGCCATCATCACCTTGTTTTTAAACTGTGGTATGCGATTATCTGAGTTAGCGGCAACTAACTTAAAAGATGTGCGTGATGGCAAACTTACGGTTATCGGTAAAGGTAACAAAGAACGCGTGATTTACTTAAATCAGGCCTGCCAGAACGCTATTGACGCCTATGTGCAGAACGAACGCCCCAAGGAAGGCATTAAACATCCCCATCAGAATGCTCTTTTTATCAGTCGCCACAAGCAACGCCTTAGCATAAAAACCATTCAGGCACTGGTTAAAAAGCATTTAAGGGCTGCCGGACTGGATGACAGTAAGTTCTCTGTTCATAAACTTCGTCACACAGCGGCAACCCTTATGTATCAGCATGGACACGTTGATGTACGTGTTTTGCAGGAAATTTTAGGCCACACAAACCTTGCTACAACGCAGATTTACACTCATTTAGACAGTGAACAACTTCGTGCGGCGGCAGATAGCAATCCTTTGGCAGATTTAGATGGTAACGATTAACGAATCAATAAACCAACGGGACAATGGTCACTGCCTAAAACATCACTGTAAATCACAGAATCTTCGATTTTATCCTGCAGATTATCGGAAACAATGAAATAGTCAATTCTCCAGCCGACATTTCGTTCTCTGGCACGCATACGGTAAGACCACCAGCTGTAAGCATCGGCTTTATCGGGATACAAATGGCGGAAAGAATCCGTGAAACCTGCGGCCAAAAGTTCTGTCATTTTGCCGCGTTCTTCATCAGAAAAACCGGCGCTGAAGTGATTTGTTTTAGGATTTTTAAGATCGATCTCCTCGTGTGCTACGTTTAAATCTCCGCATAAAATCACAGATTTTTTGGCAGATAAATCAGTTAAATAAGCTCTGAAATCGTCCTCCCATTCCATACGGTATGGGAGGCGTTTTAATTCGTTCTGAGAATTGGGTGTATAGCAATTTACAAGGAAAAAATCATCAAATTCCAAGGTGATAACACGTCCTTCGTGGTCGTGTACATCAATGCCGAGGTCATAGGAAACAGACAGAGGTTTTTCTTTTGTAAAAATGGCTGTACCGGAATATCCCTTTTTATCGGCGCTGTTCCAATATTGGTAATAGCCATCGGGATTGATTTCGGCTTGTCCTTCCTGCATTTTTGTTTCCTGCACGCAGAAAATATCAGCATTTTCTGCATTAAAAAAATCTAAAAAGCCTTTCGCCAGACAGGCGCGCAGACCATTTACATTCCAAGAGATTAATGTCATCTGTCTCACTCCCCTATTTTCATTCGCCGAGCACAGTTCCAACTGTAAAGGAATTTCCCTTTACATAATCAGCTACAGTCATTCTCTTTTTGCCTTCCATCTGAATTTCGGTTACAGAGAGCAATCCTTCACCGCATTGGATGGTTAGTTTATCACCGTCAACGCACGTAATAGCGCCGATTGGCGCCTTCTCTGCTCCGTTGATGGCTTTGGCGCTGACGATTTTTAAGAGTTTGCCTTCATAATAGGTCCAAGCCATAGGATAAGAGTTCATACCGCGTACCAGACGCTCAATTGTGGTAGCAGATTTTGAAAAATCAATTTTTGCGGTTTCCTTGCTAATCATTGATGCATAGCAAGTGGCAGAATCATCCTGCTTTTCGGGAGAAAGTTCACCTTTTTCCAGCGCACGCAGGGTTTCTATCAGCACTTCGCCGCCTAAAACACTCAATTTATCGTGCAGGGTTGGACCGGTTTCATTTTCATCGATTTCGATTTCCTTTTTAATCAGCATATCGCCTGTATCAAGACCTACGTCCATCTGCATAGTGGTAACGCCGGTCTTTTTTTCACCATCTAAAATGCTCCACTGAATCGGTGCAGCGCCACGGTATTTAGGCAAAAGTGATGCATGCACGTTGATACAGCCGTGAGGCGGCAGATTCAAAATACGCTCAGGCAGAATTTTGCCATAAGCCACAACGATGAACACGTCGGCGTTTTCCTTTTTCAGAGTTTCATATGCCTCGTCATCCTTCATTTTAGCGGGCTGATACACAGGGATGTTATGGGCCATAGCACACTCTTTTACAGGCGGCGGCGTTAAATGATGACCGCGACCTTTGGGTTTATCTGCCTGTGTTACAACCAAGGAAACGTCGTGACCTTCTTTAATGAGCGCTTCTAAACAAGGAACGGAAAAATCAGGCGTTCCCATAAAAACAATTTTCATAATTATTTCTCCTTAACGGCGCTGGGATCGATATATTCAATGACTTTATCGGTGTATAAAACACCATCCAAATGGTCGATTTCGTGGCAGAAAGCAACCGCCAAGAGACCGCTTGCTTCAATTTCTACGGTTTCACCTTCTAAGTTAAGGCCGCGCACAATAACCTGTTCGGGACGCTCTACAATACCCCATACACCGGGTACGGAAAGGCAACCTTCCATATCTTGTTTTGCCCCTTTTTTGTACACAATAACAGGGTTAATTAAGGTGATGGGTCCTTCGCCCACGTCGATGACGATGATGCGCTTTAAAACGCCCACCTGAGGCGCGGCAAGGCCAACGCCATTCTTTTCATACATAGTTTCTTTCATATCCTCAGCCAGTGTGAGAATCTTTTCGTCAATTTCGGTGATTTCGCGACATTTTTTGCGCAGAGTTTCGTTATCTGCATCGCGGGTTAAAACGTTACGGAGTGCCATAGTCTTTTGTTCCTTTCCAATTTATAATATGTGTATGGGGTTTGTTTCGATTGTCATAGAAACAAACTTATTTTCGCTTGATTGATTGTGTTTTTCCATAGCTTCAGACAAAATAGAAATCATTTTTTCACCCAGCCCGCATTTCAATAATATACGCATACGGTATTTATTATTCATTTTGTAAAAACTGCAAGGACTGGGACCTAAAATATCCGCCACATCTGAAGGAATCTTTCCTTTTAATTCCGCTACCACTTTCTGAGCGCAATTTGTGGCGGCATTTTGATTAAATGAGGAAAAAACAATGCTGATAATATCGCAAAAAGGCGGATAACAAAGGGTTTTGCGGAGCAAAATTTCTTCTTCATAAAATGCACCGTAGTTCTGTTCTTTTGCCATATCCAAAACAGAATTTTCAGGCATATAGGTCTGAATCACCGCCCGACCTTTTTTGCTGCCGCGCCCTGCTCTGCCGCAAACCTGCGTAA
>JAZOLH010000002.1:0-2743 GCA_045652815.1 Clostridia bacterium | reverse complement strand
GTGCGGAGCATAAAACCATCTTCTGCTACGAAGCAGGGGAAGAGTTAACCGTTGAAAATGTGCGCAAATTCTCTCGTCTGCATCCCCGATGCGGTACCAGTTTCTTATTAATTGTTATGGTTGTCAGCATCATTTTATTTTCCTTTATTTCTTGGGAAAATGCGGTGATGCGTATTGTGCTTCGTCTGCTGTTGCTTCCCGTTGTGGCAGGTGTTTCCTATGAAATCATCAAACTGGCGGGCAGAAGCCGCGGCAAAGTGATGAAAATTGTCAGCTGGCCCGGTATGATGCTCCAGAAAATCACCACCCGCGAGCCCGATGATGCGCAGCTTGAAGTTGCAATTGCTTCTCTGTCTGCAGTGCTCACCGGCAACAAGGAGGACGACAAATGGTAATCGGTGACCTGCTCTTTTGGGGCATAAAAGCCCTGCAGGAAGCAGGGATTGAGTCTGCCCGGCTGGATGCGGAGGTGCTTCTTTGCCATCTGCTTGAAAAAGAGCGCATTTATCTTTTGCTCCATAAGGATGATGCTGTGGCAGCAGATGTTGAGGCGGCATTTCGTGAACTCGTTGCCCGCCGCAGTGAAAACGAGCCCGTTGCCTATATCACCCGCGAAAAAGAGTTTATGTCTCTGCCCTTTGCGGTTTGTGCAGGCGTGCTGATTCCCCGCCCCGATACAGAAACTTTGGTGGAATTTGCCATCGAAACCTTAAAAAACAAGGAAACCCCCGAGATTTTAGATCTTTGCACAGGATCGGGCGCCATTGCCATCAGCGTGGCCCATTACCTGCCGAAAGCAAAGGTGACCGCCTATGATATTTCCGATATTTGTGTGGAAACTGCCACGAAAAATGCCGAAACAAATGGCGTTTTGGATAGGGTAACGGTTAAGCAGCAAGATGTTTTAGCGCCCATGCCCGAGAAAAAGTTCGATGCCATCCTCTCTAACCCGCCCTATATTCCTGCGGAAGTGGTAAAAGGCTTAATGCCTGAAGTTCGTGATTTTGAGCCCCATTCTGCTTTAGATGGCGGCGATGACGGGCTCACTTTTTATCGTCATTTGGTCAGCGTGGCACCCAATCATTTAAAACAAGGTGGACTCCTTGCCTTTGAAATCGGTCACGATCAGGCAGAAACCGTGCCCGCCCTGTTCGCGGCGGACGGTCGTTTTGAAAACATCGGCACAAAAGAGGATTTAGCAGGCATAAAAAGAGTTGTTTATGGATATGTAAAATAAAAAGCGTTACCAAAAGGTAACGCTTTTTATTTGCCTTCCCCTCGAGGGGAAGGTGGATTTTGCGGAGCAAAAGACGGATGAGGTGTGAAAAAGCAAATTTGTTAATTTTCGTATTGAAAAGACACCTCACCACCGCCTGCGGCGGAGCCTCCCCTCAAGGGGAAGCCTTTCCCCGGGACGGCGTCCCCGACCGCCCGCAAAAAAGGGAGAGCAAACGCTCTCCCTTATATTTTATTTTGCCAGCGGTCTATATTCCGTTGTCACCAACTGGCAAACGCCTTTACCGTTGGTGGCTTCGGTGATTTTTTGAGACAGTGAGTCAAAATTCGTGGCACGAACGCACACAATGGCAGAAACATCTGCGCCGAACTCGGATTCGAGGATGGAAAGACCCTCTTGTTCCAACAAATATTGCAATTTGCCATATAAATCGTAACTTACGGTGATTCTGCAAATGGCGCAATCGGTCATCACGGAAATGATGCCTGCATCCACGCCCATTTTAGCCGACTTTGAGTAAGCACGCACGAGGCCCCCTGCGCCCAGCAATGTGCCGCCGAAATATCGGGTGACAACCACTGCCAAATCCGTTAGTTCCTCCTGTTTTAACACTTCCATCATAGGAAGACCTGCAGTGCCTGAGGGCTCACCGTCATCAGAAAAGCGGGCCAAATTATTCTCCCGCACCACATAGGCATAGGTGTTGTGGGTGGCATCGGAAAATTCCTTCCGCATCTCGCTGATAAAGCTGAGGGCTTCTGCCTCTGTGGTGACAGGGCGCACCGTTGCAATAAAGCGGGACTTTTTCTCTATGTACTCAGCCCGTGCGGGCTGACGAATTGTCCGATAGTCTTTTTTGTCCATCTTATGCCTCCGTTTGGTAGGACTTTAACTGTTGGTATGCCTTGGCATCCAGTAAAACTTCAATTTTTGTACCCTCGGCCTCATAAGTTTCCTGCAAAATCACGTGCTCATCGTGAATGGCAGATAAAACTGAGCCCTCGCTATATGGAATGAGCAGCCAAACCGCCTGTTTTTTGCCGGGGGCCACATCGGCCAGCGCTTCAATCAGTTCGGCAAAGCCATCCCTTGTTTTAGCGGAAATATTGACGATTTTGTTGGCACCGGGCAGGGCTGTGGGCAAATCCTGTGTGTCTGCCACGTCGGATTTGTTAAAGGCCAGCACAACGGGTTTATCGCCGGCGTTCAGCTCGTTTAAAATTTTGGTCACAACGCCGATGTGTTGCATATATTCGTCGCTGGAACCGTCGGCCACGTGGAGAATTACGTCTGCCAGACTGATTTCTTCCAAAGTGGATTTAAATGCCTCAATCAAATGGTGGGGCAACTTGCGGATAAAACCAACGGTGTCAATCATAAGCAGGTTGCGACCGTCTTCCAAGGTAAAGCCACGAACGGTGGGGTCCAGCGTTGCAAACAGTTTATCTTCAGCATAAATATCCGCACCTGTCAGGGCACCCAGCAGGGTGGATTTGCCTGCGTTGG
>JAZOLH010000001.1:0-2531 GCA_045652815.1 Clostridia bacterium | reverse complement strand
CGATGGTGCGGCGTTTGATGATGCGGGATACTTTTAAAAATTTATCTAATCTCATAACGTCACCTGTTATCGTGCGATAAAGCCGACTTTTTTGTAAACTTTGCGCAGCGTTTTCATAGCGATGTAACTTGCAGCTTCAGCACCTTTTTTGTAAACTTCTTCCACATATGCTTTGTCTTTAGACAGTTCATCAAAACGCTGACGAACAGGCGCCAGAGCATCTGCCACAGTTTCGCCCACTGCCAGTTTAAAGTCGCCATAACCCTTACCTGCAAAGTCTTTTTCGGCTTCTTCGATGGTTTTACCTGTCACAGCCGCATAGATGGTTAAGAGGTTGGTAATGCCGGGTTTATCGGCAGAAGCACGAACTTCCATATCAGAGTCAGTCACAGCGCGTTTAAACTTCTTGATAATCACATCTTCGGAGTCTAACAGACCGATAAAGCCGTTGGGGTTCGGGTCGGATTTAGACATTTTGTTTTCAGGAGACTGCAGACTCATAACCCGGGCACCTGTTTTGCCGATATAGGGTTCGGGCACGGTGAATGTTTCGCCATAATGGAAGTTAAAACGTTCCGCAACGTCACGGGTCAGTTCAATGTGCTGAAGCTGGTCGTGACCAACGGGCACAAGGTCTGCCTGATAGAGCAAAATATCAGATGCCATCAAAACAGGATAGGTAAACAGACCTGCATTGATATTATCTTCGTGCTTTCTGGATTTATCTTTAAACTGGGTCATACGGGACAGTTCACCCATCTGGGTGTTACAAGACAGAATCCAGGCAAGTTCAGCGTGCATAGGCACGTGAGACTGTATAAACAAAATAGATTTTTCCGGATCAATGCCGCAAGCTAAGTACTGCATCAGGGCTTCCATACTTCTCTTTCTCAGTTCGGCAGGTTCCTGACGAACGGTGATGGCGTGCATATCCATAACCGCATACATACAGTCATATTCATCCTGCAATTTCACCCAGTTTTTCATAGCGCCCAGGTAGTTACCCAAGGTCAGCTGACCGGATGACTGCATACCGGAAAAAATTCTCTTTTTTCTTTCTACTGTTTGATTTTCCATGGTATATTCTCCTTTATCAAATCCCGAAAAACCGTTTTCCGTTTTCCAGGGTTAACTTTGCGATTTTCTCTTCACTCATATTCCGCAGTGCCGCAATTTCCTTGCACACAAACGCCACCATAGAGGAATCATTTCGTTTGCCGCGATGGGGCTCGGGGGTCAGGTACGGACTGTCAGTTTCAATGAGCAAACGCTCTAAAGGTACCTTTGCACCGGCTTCTTTGGGAACTTTGGCGTTCTTAAAGGTCACAGGACCGGCAAAGGAAATGTAAAAGCCCAGTTTAACGAGCTCTTCCATCATTTCCACGCTACCTGAATAACAGTGCATCACGCCACGGAAATAACCGCTTTGCTTGATAATTTCAAGGCAATCGGCGTGTGCATCTCGGTCGTGGACAATGTAGGGCATATCCAGTTCTTTGGCAAGCAGAATTTGGCGCAAAAACCATTCGCGCTGGGCTTCACGAGGCGAATGATCATAGTAATAATCCAGACCGATTTCACCGATAGCAACCACCTTTTCGTGCTTTGCCATCTCGCGCAGTTCATCTATATCTGCTTCTGTCATAGATTCAACATCGTGCGGATGCACGCCCACGGCGGCATAGATAAAATCATTCTCCGTCGCCAAGCGAACTGATGAGCGAGAACTTTCCATATCAGCGCCGATGTTAACAGCAAGGCAAACGCCTGATGCTTTCACCTTTTCGAGCACCGCTTCCCTATCTTCATCAAAGCGCTTATCATCTAAATGGGTATGGGTATCAAAATACATTTTGTTGTCCCTCTTGTTGACTTTTGATATACTCTGTATCTTCAGGCAGGTTATTGCCTGCAGAGGCCGCTACAGCCAAGGCATCGCAACGCTCATTTTCAGGATGACCGTCGTGACCTTTCACCCAGTTAAAGGTGACTTCGTGGCGGGCCATAGCAGAAAGCAAACGTTCCCAAAGGTCGGGATTCAGCGCCTTTTCTTTGTTGCTTTTCACCCAGCCCTTTTTCTTCCAGCCATATACCCAACCTTCGTTCACAGCATCCACAACATATTTACTGTCACTGTAAACCAAAACTTTGCAGGGCTCTTTTAAACGTTCAAGACCTGTAATCACCGCCAGAATTTCCATACGGTTATTGGTGGTCTGGCGAAAGCCGCCCGAAAGTTCAAGCTCGTGACCGTTATATTGCAAAATCGTACCGAATCCGCCAGGACCGGGATTGCCGGAGCAAGCGCCATCGGTAAATAACATAACTGTTTTTTTATCAGGCATAAAATTCCTCCAACTGTGCCGCAATCATCTGCGTCAATTCTTCGGTAATTGCCTCAGGGGTTTTATCAGATACAAATCCCGCCGCACAGGCGTGACCGCCACCGCCAAAGGTTGCGGCCAAGGTTGCCACATTGATGTTTTCCTTGCAGCGCAGACTGATTTTCAGTTTACCGTCTTCCCTGTCTT